>JAFNWZ010000031.1 GCA_017379255.1 Akkermansia sp.
ATATCCGGGTCAACCACAGCCACCACGGGAATATCGTGCGGGTCCACGCACACGAACTTGCGGCGCTTGGCTTCATCGGTAATCACATAGTTGATGGTGGTTTCAGCAGCAGTACCGGCGGTGGTGGCCACGGCAATCACGGGCACGCACTTGTTCTTGGTGGGGGCAAGGCCCTCCAGGCTCACCACATCAGCAAATTCAGGGTTGTTGATGATGATGCCGATGGCCTTGGCGGTATCCTGCGGGGAACCGCCACCGATGGCAATCATGTAATCAGCGCCAGCGGCCTTGAAAGCGGCCACACCGCCATTCACCACATCCACGCTGGGATTAGCCTTCACCTTGTCGTAAATCTCGTATGCGCAACCGGCGGCATCCAGCAGGGAGGTCACCTTGGCCACCACGCCGAACTTCACCAGGTCAGCATCGGTCACAACCAGAGCCTTGGTGAAACCACGGCCCTTCACTTCGGTCACAATAGCCTCCACAGCACCGTGGCCGTGGTAGCTCGTCTCATTCAGAATAAAGCGTTTTGCGGACATGATGCTACTATACCAGCATCTGCCGCCAATGCAACAAAAAATATACGATAGTATGTAATCGGCATTCAGCGGCATACCCTGCCGCGGAATCATACCTGAGCGCTGGCGAAGGTATTTCATCCTTTGCGCAGCAAAGGATTTCATGCACCGCCATGCGGTGCTTTCATACCGCCGTATGGCGGTATTTCATACACGCCGGCGGCGTGTAATTCATTGAGTCACGCGACAGCGGGACGACTTCCCCTATGGCGCGCTGATACTTCTTGCTCAGCCTGATTCTGGAAGTCGGCCCTTGCGGGCCTCAATGAAATCCACTGCTGGCGCAGTGGATGAATTACCGCAGTGCCTGCGGTATGAAATGCGGCGTTGCCGCATGAAATACCCGCCTCGCGGCGGGTATGAAATACGCCGCTGGCGCGGCGTATGATTTATATCACGGATTCATACCCTGCTGCTGCAGAAGGGCATCCGGATTCGGATCTCGCCCCATGAAAGCGCGGAACGTCTCCATCTCATTGCGGCTGCCGCCGGTGGAAAGCACCTCGCGGCGGAAGGCAGCACCCGTCTGCGTATTGGTGGGGCCTTCCTGCTCAAAGCGTGTAAAGGCATCTGCGGCCAGCACCTCTGCCCATTTGTAGGAATAATACCCCGCGGCATAGCCGGAGGAAATGCAGTGGCTCAGGCAGCGCATGATGGAAGGCCCGCTCTTGCTCAGTGGCAGGTTCCAGGGCTCCAGCAGTTCCCGGCTGGCGTCATCCAGGTTGCGCCCGCGGAACTTGCTCTCGTAATTCATATGCATCTCCAGGTCCAGCTTGGCCATGCGCAGCTGGCTCATCATATCAATGCCCGGCAGGAAAAAACGGTTCTGCTGCAGCTTCACCAGCATCTCAGCCGGCAGGGGCTCCTCCGTCTGCCAGTGGCGGGCGTATGCCATCACCCCTTCCGGAATCCAGACCCAGTTCTCATTCATCTGGCTGGGCAGCTCCACGAAATCGCGCGCCACGCGGGTGCCGGCGTGGGAGTAAAGCTCCGTATCGCTCAGCATGCTGTGCAGCGCATGCCCGAACTCATGGAAAATTGTGAGCACATCCATGTGCGTGAAGAGGGCGGGCTTGCCCTCCGTGGGCGACTTCAGGTTGCACACCAGCACGCAGAGGTGCGGCGGGCGCTGGCCGTTCACCACCGGATAATGGCGCAAGCCCATGACCCAAGCGCCGTCGCGCTTGGTATCGCGGGGGTGCAGGTCCATATACACAGAGCCCATGTGGCGGCCGGTTGCCACATCGTGAATGGCATACAGCTTCACCTCCGGAAGCCACACCTCCTGCACACCGGCAGGCAGCTGCTCACCCGGCTGCGGGCAGCTGGTGGGCACTTCGGAAATGCGGATGTTGAACAAACCTTCATATATCGAGAACATACCCGCCAGCACATTCTCCTTCTTGTGGTACGGGCGCAGGGCCTCGCTGTCGAACCCGCAGACCTCCTCGCTCATCTGGCTCATGTAGTAACTCACATCCCAGGGGTCAATCTGCGAAAGGCGGCGCCCCTCGCGCTTTGACGCAAACTCCAGCAGCTGGGCCACATCGCGGTCAAAGGCGGGTTTGGAACTGCGCATCAGGTTATCCACAAACTCCAGCGCGGCAGCCCCGCTGCCTACCATGCGGCGCGCCGTCACCTTGTCTGCATACGTGCCAAAGCCCAGCAGGGTAGCCAGCTCGCGGCGCAGCGCCATCACGCGGTCCACCACCGGGGCATTGTCATACTCCGGCGTGTTGCCCTCGGTGCCGCGTCCCTCCCAGCATAAACGGCGGGTTTCCTCCACATCGCAGAAGCGCAGCACATCCACCACGCTGGCGTAATCCAGCGTAATGAGCCACTGCGGGTTCTCCGGCGTGCCGAATCCGCGTTCCTGTGCCTTGGCCGCCGCGCGGGACATCCACTCCGCGCTCATACCAGCCAGCTGGGCCTTATCCGTAACCACCAGCTGCCAGGCGTTGAACGAGTCCTTGCAATTCTTATCAAACTGAAGCTTCAAGGCAGAGAGCTCCTTCTCAATTTCCAGCTTACGGGCTTTCTTTTCAGCAGGCAGATCCGCGCCGCTATCCTTGAACGAATCCATCACCTGCTGCACAAAGCGCTGGCGGGCAGGCGAAAGCTGACGCACCCAGGACTGGGTGCTCGCCGCGCGCAGCACCGCCCACAGCCGCTCATGGGAACTCACAGAAGCACTGTACTCCGCCAGCATCGGGCTCACTTCCTCCATGGCAGCACGCCACTCCGGCGAATCCATGAGATACGCCAGGTTGCTCATCAACTGGTCAGCATACCCCAGCTCCACATCAAGCGCATCATACGCCGCAAAGGTATTCTCCCATGTAGCCTGGCCGGGCTGCACCTGGCAGATGGCCTCCATACGCTTCTTTGCCAGCTCAATCGCCTGGCGTATATCTGCCACAGCCTGCTGAGGGGTCAGCGCAGACCAGCGAGGATACTCCCCACCCCATTCCAGGAATGGATGCTGCGCAGCACTCACCCCGGCCTGGGGGACCTCTGCCTGCAGCGTAGTGACATTACCCACCAGCATCCAGATAGCTGTAGCAAAAATCAACGGCTTCATCTTCATGCCTTTATCTACGCATGAAGCATGCGTTTTCTTTCAACATTTCTGAACAAAAACCGCTGCAAAAACACCATTAAGGGCAAAAAAACGCCCTCCGGCACAAAATCACGCCCGAAGCGCCGCCAGATACCGCTGCACCGCCGCACCAATCGCCTGCTGCACCGTGGGCATCGGAATCCCCAGCTGCGCGGTAAGCCGGGCATTGCTCATCCCGGTATAACGCGGGCGCGGCTCACGGAAAAAGGGCACCTCATCCAGCTTCTGCTGCTCCACCGGCGGGGCTGCATCCAATGCCCCCTGCTCCACTGCCGCCTGCAGCACCAGCTGCGCGCAGTGCCACCAGCTCAGCGGCTGCCCGCTGCTGCACACATGCACCACACCGGCATATTCCCCCGCGCCCAGCGCCAGCACCGCGCGGGCAATATCTGCGGCATCCGTAGGCAGCGATTCCTTATCCGCCACCGCGGCCAGCGGCTGCCCTGCCAGCGCGCGCGCCAGCGTGCTCTCCACAAACGAAGGCTTCTGCGGGTTGCCGCACACCCAGGAAACACGCGCCACCACCGCCGCCGGCAGCGCCTCCAGCACCTGCAGCTCACCCTCCCGCTTACTCTCGCCATACCAGTTCACCGGGCGGCACTTTGCGCTCTCGTCCTTGCTGCCCTGGCGGCGGCCATCCAGCACATAGTCGGTGGAAAGATGCACAAAACGCGCCCCGGTGTGCCGGCACGCCAGCGCCATAGCCGCCGGCGCCACCGCATTTACCAGATGCGCCTGCAGCGGGTCATCTGCGCAGGCCTCCAGCCCGCTGATAGCGGCACAATTCACTACCAGCTGCGCCCCGCTGCCCAGCACCGCATCGCTCACCACCTCTGCCTGCTCCAGCGGGCATTCGGCATGCGCCGGCGCCAGCACCCCGTACCCCGCCTGCTCTGCCGCCCGCCGCACCACCTGCCCGGTGCGCCCACTCGCCCCGAAAATGAGTATCCGCTTTCCCATACCACCAGCCTACCACACAGCGCCCCGCCCCGCAACCCTTA
>JAFNWZ010000344.1 GCA_017379255.1 Akkermansia sp.
CTTAAACCGTAACCGAAGGGGAAGGCCACGGTGTTTTCGTATTGATAGTCACCTGCATTGCCGATGCCCATGATGAAATCCTCATATCGGGTTTCAAAATAGCGATAGCCCACATAGATTCCTTCCTGGTACACCTGATAGGTATCCGCGTTGTCAGGCACTCCCAGCTCGATTGCATTTTCATAAGCCTGGGGGGTAAAGTTCCACATGGCAGGTGCGGCAAGGTTATTGTAACACCATGTATCGGACAGACGGCCGGAGGGAGAAGCTTTTCCTGCGAGGATTTCAGCCAAACTGTTGAAACCGTACTGACCCGGTGTGCCCAGCAGCAGACAGGCATCCACCTGAAAATCCCGCAGGAAGGTCATTTCGAGAGGATTCGTCGCATTGATGATCACTACAACACGGTCGAATACGCCTTCCTCC
Organism: Akkermansia sp.; assembly: GCA_017379255.1. Taxonomy (GTDB): domain Bacteria; phylum Verrucomicrobiota; class Verrucomicrobiia; order Verrucomicrobiales; family Akkermansiaceae; genus Akkermansia. The sequence continues at coordinate 427 of JAFNWZ010000344.1, forward strand.
CGCAGACGGCAAACCTGACGCATCATCTCCTGCTCTGTTTCGTCCAGTTCCAGATAGTTGAACGGAGCATAGTTGATGTCGCTATTTTGACCACCCACGCGGGAAAGAACGATGATTGCTGCATCGGAGTAATCCGGGAAGGAAGCCAAAACCTGCTCGGTGTAGTCTGCCCACGGCGCTTCGTACTGCTGGGAAGTAGAGGGTGCGTACATCGCATTCTTTCGCATTTTGCTGTTGGGGATTTCGTTGTAAAAATCCCACAACTGCGGATTGACGATAAAGCCTTCCTTCTCCAGCGCCTCTTTCAGTGTATCGGCATTACCCGCGTCCACTTGACCGGAACCCGCGCCGCCCAGCACGGGATTGACCGATGAGGTAGAAAAGAGGCTAAGCCTGCTGCGCTCCGGCAGGGGGAGTGTTTCTGTATGGTTGGTCAGCAGAACAATACCCTCTTCAGAAACCTGACGGGCAATGGTCTGGCCGTATGCCAAAGCCTCCGCCTCATCGGCAGTTGGTGTAGGATAATAGACGGCAGAGGGGTCTGCGTTCTCCAGCTCCCATGTGGAACCGGGAAATACGAGCATAAAGTCGTTATCAAGTATGTGCAAAGCAGGTACGGCAACACTGAAGCTCAGTGCAAAAACCAGGCACCAGATTGTCAAGCCCTTCCAGGGGCGAAGCGCCCTGCGTTTTTCCTTTCTCTCGATTCTGTTCCTTTTCTTCATTACTATTCTTTTTACTCCTTGCGTAGTATCTGAGTTTTGGTCATAGGAAGTTCATCAGTACTTTGTCGCTTGAATCACCGGGTTGCTGAAACTGCAAATGCATCTGTTCATTCCACTATTCCCAGCAACCTAGATGACAATTTATAGTTTTGATTATATCATCGGTAGCATTACAAATGCGTTACAAAACAAACCGGTTTGCGTCGCACACACCGCAATTTACGGGGTTTCTGCGGTTAGAGCGCTTTTTTAACAGGAGAAGTCTCTATTCCAATTGCATAAATAAAAGACGCAGAGGATGATACCAAATGCCATCACAGCGATCACTCTGCAATCTCTGTTTTTCCCCAAAGGGGAGAGCGGGTGGATGTATATACTCAAGCGGCAAACGTTTGAAGCATTCCTCAAAGATACTGCAGTTATCTAAAAAAGATAGTGAAATAAGCCCCGGTCCATACTATAATGTTTGTATATCATATTCGTGCCTTTCTCACAAAACGGCGAAACGAATAAGGTAGTAAAGTTGGCGTTTTTTCGCTTATACTGCTTTTTATACTACTTTTGACAGAAAAGATATGCCAAG
>JAFNWZ010000345.1 GCA_017379255.1 Akkermansia sp.
TTAGCTGTGCTACAAGAATTTGAAAGCAGTCCTAATGAAACGTTGGGACACATGTGAAATTTTGCTGCATATCCGAAAATCCAGGTTGACAACCCGGCGGGGCTTGCTAAAATGTGTAGGTTGCGACAGAATGTCGCCATAACTGATTTTCCGTACCATTTTCCCACATGAAACTTCACCTGAATCTTTCCCTCCGCCGCGCACTCCTCGCCGCCATGGCTGCTGTTGCCACGTTTGCCTCCACTGCTACAGCCGGCGTAATGCACAGTGATGCGACCTACCAGACCTACACCGACTTTGGCCAGAACTGTGGCCGATATGTGGTCGGCAGCAAGGTGAATGCCCTGCTCTCCCACATCCGCGCGGAAGAAGGCGGCATCACCATCGACTACACGGACGGCAGCGATAGCTTCCTCATCTCCAACGAGCAGGGAATGATCAGCTTCAACGCTACACATGACGATGGGCATTCCGCTGTCATTTCACCCACATTTATCGCCACCGTACTGCACAACGGCTCCTTGGATGGCTCGTTCTCCGAACGCACAGTCGGTTCAAGCCACGCTATCAACTACGAGGCTATCGACATTCGAGGTTCCAAAAACTTCCGTCTGGCTCCGAGCTGGGGGGATGGCCAGTACGACTACATGCTGCAGCGACAGAGCAAGGTAGTGACCGATGTTACCTGGAACCAGCTCACCTCACTTACATATGACCAGATTGAGAATCTGGATGGAGGGTATATCTACCATTCCGGCTCCGGTACCATGTACCAGTGGGATGAGGGAAACGAAACCATGGTCAGCAAAGCGGGCCCCTATTCTTTCATCATTGGTGCCATCAACGGCATAACCAATGGCCAGGTGCATGCGGATGGCAAGAATATCAGCATCCACCAGAATCCGGATTACATTCCGAACGATGGTGCAAGCGTGGCGAATCCGCTGCCGAACGGCATCCGCCCCGGTGACTCCGGCAGTCCGACTTTCATTTACAACGCCAACACCGGCAAGTATGAATACATTGCCGCCCAGCAATCAGCTGGCGCAGAGGCATACGGCCAGGCCCGCGGCAATGTGGAGTGGACTCAGAAAATGCTCACGAAGTTCGATGCGAATATCGACATGAGTGAAACCTCCACCATTCATCTGAGCGCAATCGACCAAACCGGTGAAACCATTTCCGAAATAGTAGGTAGCACGGAATACAAAACCACCCTGCACTCCGGCATTGCCACAGATGCCAACGGCAACGAAGTCGGCTCTTATATCGGTATACAGGCGGGGGTCAACACATGGGCGGATCTTTCCGGCCGCAAGAACATAAACAACTGGTACGCCTACGAAAACAAGGACTATACGTGGGGCAGCCCCACTTATGGCCAGGTTATCTCCGATTTGAAGATATCTGATGCAGACCTCTTCTACACCCAGAACCTGGTGTTCACGCCTTCCCAGGCCTCCAGCAACATTGTGCTCGATGCCACTGTTGATCTTGGCATTGGCTACGCAGAGTTCAACAAAGGGGAGAACATGGATAAGGCGAAGTTTTACATTACCGCCCAATCTGCCGGCACCATGTTCAACCACGCCGGCTATGTCGTCAACGAAGGTGCAGAAGTCCACCTGCGCCTGACGAATCCAGAAAAACACATGACGGAGTGGCGCAAAATCGGCGCGGGTGATTTGTACATCGACGGCACCGGTGATACCAATGCCCTGCTCAATGTGGGCGGCAACGGCAAGACCTACCTGAGCCAGACCGGTGGACACGCTGCCTACAATGTGCTGGTCAACAGCGGTGCTACGGTTGTCATCAAAAACACCAGCCAGATTGAACGCGACCTCACCTTCGGCGCCGGTGGCGGCACACTGGATATGAATGGCAACAACATGGAATGGTACACCAGCGGAGGCGAAAGCCGCGAAGGCTGTTTCACCATCCAGGCCCTTACGGAGGAAGCCATGATTACCAACACCGCCGACCAGGTAACCCTTACCTATAAGCAGGGAGGCAACACAACCTACAAAGGCTCCTTCTCGGATTCTGCAACAGGCAGCCTGCATGTCGTGTACGATGGCGGCGGCACCTGGACGCTGAACAGCATCCACACAGATTTGACATCTCTTTCCAACAGCGGGTTCAAGGTAAACAGCGGCAAGGTTATCCTCAGTGGCACAAATACGGTGCATGGCATGGGCTCAGCCACAGCAACTAATACAAACCGGCTGCAGCTTGAAAATGACTGGCATTATGCAGATGCGGCCATGGGCACGGTGGAGGTTGTGGACGGTGCGACTTTTGAGCTGGGAAGTCATGCCCGCCTGACGGGACAGATGTATCTGTACAACGGAGGCACCTTTATCATCCGCGAAGCCGTCAAACACCAGTATGAATATGTAGAAGGCGGCTCCACACCGGAAGACACATACCAATACGCCGATTACTATGGTTACAAGGGTGTAGGAAGCGCAGCCGATATCTACCTGGGAGGTAGCAACGCTGCCCTCAGGATTGAATACAGCGAAGGCACCACGGCCAATACGACCATTGACGCCAGCATATCTGGTAAGGGCTCGGTTTCTGTAGACACGGGGCTCTCCGGTGGTACCCTGACTCTCGCCGGCAACAACTCCATGTCCGGCACCAAGACCATTGTTTCAGGCGGGTTGATTGCCGATTCCGCTACAGCCCTGGGCAATACAACAACCAACAAATGGAAAATTCAGGAAAAGGGCTGGCTGGTCTCTCATGTAGACGACGGAGCAACGCTGCTGGGCAAGATTGACTCATCATCGGCGGGCGTACTGGCACTTTCCGGAAACACAACCACCCAGCTGGATCTTTCCGGGCACAAGTCACTCTATGTAGGTGCTGAAATTGGTAAAACGATTGAATACGGCGAGAAGGGAACCTCCACAGAGCTGGTTGCACAGAACAGAGCCTGGAGACTTGGCGGCGGCGGCGGCACCCTGAATGTCAATTTCCTGCTCACTGGAGAAAACGACCTCATCATCGGCAATACATACTCCAGTGGCACGGTACACCTGGCCAATAACGGCAACACTTTCAGCGGTGATATCATCATCATGGGCACGGGCAACATCCTGACCTATGAGAGCAAGTCCGCTCTGGGCAATGCCCATGTTGCCCTTTCCTACGGCAATACGCTTGCTCTGCACAGTGCTGGTGATTTGCATCTTATCAAGGCTGATACAGGTTCAGAAACCGGCGCAGAGGGTATTCTGGCCGCTGTTTCTTCCTTTGACCTGGATATGAGCAACTACAGTATCGCTCTGGGGGCTGTGGGCGATATGGCCTACACCGGCACGCTCACGGTAGATGCTGAAAAGGCTACCGCTTCGGTGGCAACGGTAATCTGACCCTGGATACGGCTCTGGAGGGCTCAGACCTCATGTATATTGATGGTCAGGGTAATGAGGGCAGCAGTGTCACCCTTGCCCAGGAAAATGCGTTCTCCGGCAGCATTGTGGCAGGTGGCAAACTGAACGCAGACAACAGCGCCGGCAGCATCGGCATTTATGCAGGCCATGCGGAAACATACGCCTCACTGGCCTCCATGGAGCTGCAGAAGGGTGCTACCTTGTGCACCGATGGGCATAACCGCATGGTGGTGCAGAATCTCACCGCGCAGACAGGCGCCCGCATCACCAATAACGGCAGTTCGGATTCGACCCTTGAACTGCACGTGACCACTGGCTCGAGCACTACCATTGAGGACGGCGTGCTTGTTGATGCAGAAAACGCCTCCCTCTCTCTGCTCAAGACCGGTCAGGGCACCCTTTCCATGGAAGCCAACAAAGAGTGGAGTGGCGGCCTGACTATCCGCGAAGGCCAGGTCAACATTCACGCAGGCAATGGCGGCGTGGGTGCCAACAGTAACACCATCCACATCGAAGAGGGAGGCACACTCCGGGTCGATGCCTTCCAAGGCAGCTACACAGGTATCGGTAACACCATTCTCCGGCAGCATCTCTCGGGCACTGGCACCATTGAGGCAGCCAGCGGCAGCAGCATGTTACTCACCCAGCAGGCCGCCGGCTTCGAAGGCACGGTACGTGTAACCAACAATACCCGCCTGTATGTCGGTACCGGCATGACATACAATACAATGAGTCTGGCCACATACAACAACGCACAGGCTTTTGATAAAGCCACCATTCAGGTAACCTCCGGCAGCCAGGTGAGACTCACCTCAAACCTGCTGCACGTTTCCGAAACCGCGGTCACATCGGCAGCAGACTACATTATTGCAGGCAACGGCATGGCTGGGCACACAGGAACAGGCCTCGTCCAGGATGCGCTGAACACCGGTGCCTTGTCCATTGACTGCGGTGCCACCATTACAGGCAACGTGACCCTGGCAGATAACGCTACCATCGCCTCATGGTCAAAGAACGTCGTTGATTCCAAAAAGAATCCGAACTCTACTGCATCTGCTCCGTTCTGCTGGTATCGCTGCAACAATGGCTCCAGCGTAATAGAAAGCAAATACGGCATCAAGGATTACCTCGGCGGTACGATACGCGGTCAGATTCTGGGCGAAGGTAAAAACCTGACCATTGCCGGCACCGAGGGGATGACATTCACGGCGGATGCGGCCAGCACATACGGAGATTTGCTCATCAGCAACGCCAATGGTAACAACACCGATAAGTTTGCCCTGCGACTGGATGGAGGCAAGGCGGTGAGCCAGACTTCTACCGCGCTGGGTAAGGGAAATGTAACGCTGAACGACGGGCTTATTCTGCGCCTGGCAGGCACGGGCGTGGCAAATCAGGCAGATGTGGTCTATACCTACGCCAACAACATCTCCGCCGGCGACAATGCCACCATTCAGAGCTATAATATAACTAACAAGCTCACGGGCACGGTGAATATGGCAGACACCCTGAACCTGTTCACGGCGAATGGCGGTGTGCTGGAACTTGCCGGCAATATTGCTGGCAACGGCAACCTCCACATCGGTTCCGGTTCATCTGTTGTACTGAGCGGCAGCCAGGGATTCGGAGGGGCTCTCAGCGCAGATGCAGGAGCATCGCTGACCCTGGCATCAACCACCGTCTTGTCGGCTGACTCTGAGATTACCGGTTCTTCTACGCTTCATCTGAACTTGAAGGGAACGGCAGATTTCACATTAGGCAACATCACGGTGAACAGCAGCGAGGCCAGAACTGCCACCACCTTGAATCTCTGTTTTGATTTTACGGATACACCAAGTGCAGACAACTCCGCTTCATGGTCGAGCCTGACCAGCTCCATTACGGCAGACAGCACGGTTATCGGCCTTGAACTCAACATGTTTGATGACCTCCGTTCCGGTGATTACCTCCTTGTCACCCAAGCAGGAAGCACCACGGAATACAGCCTTGCAGATACGATGGGCGGCCGCCTGTCTCTGACAACGAATGAGGATGGAGCAATAGTGCTCCATGTGGGGGCAGATGACCGTCTTTACTGGACTGGCAAGCAGAGTTCAAACTGGGACTCTGACATCAACTGGAAATCCGAAAAGGACGGAGATTCCGCCTATAAGGCCGGAGCATACGTCATGCTTGACTCCAGTGAGGTTGATTCTGCAGCCGGACGTGAGACCATTGCTCTTGGCAGTGGAGAAACGACGGTAAGCACACTTGCTGCCCAGAATTCCAGCTACGAAATAAGCGGAGAAGGCCGGATTACAGGTGAACAATTGCTTGTCGGCAACAAGGGCGACCTGAAACTCAGCAACACCGGAGGCGCGGCTTTCAGCAACGGCGTAAGAGTAGATGATGCCAGACTGGAAGTGAGCGGAGGCACGCTTACCGCCAATGTAACGGCTGAGAATGGAGCAGATTTCACGCTCTCCGGCAATGCAACCATGACTGGAGACATGCACTTGGAAAATGCTGATGGCACCATTCAGAATTCCACCATCAATGGGAATATCACCACCGCTGGCAGTGGCACGCTGACCCTGAGCGCTGCCAGAATGGGGAAATCCCATACAATGGATTTTGATGCCGGCACACTGACGGTGACCTCTGATACAACGCCCACCATGAGCGGCACATTCAGCTATGCAGAGGGGCAGGACCAGCTGCAGGTTCTGGGTATGTCCATTGCAGGCGGCGGGCTCAGCTCAACAGCCGCGCTGAAGGTTGACACCCTGAACATTTCCGATGGCTCACTAGCTCTGAAGCATGCAGCAGGAACAACCACGGAAATCGGGAAAATTACCGGCAACGGTTCCTTGCGTATGGAAAGCTCCGGCAACCTGAACCTGGGGAATGCCAGCGTGTGGGGCATGACGTTGTTAGGCGGTGGCACTACCACCATTTCCGGTACTGTAACGCTGCAGACAGAAGCCTTGTCCATAGGTAAGCAGACGCTGAATCTCGTCAGCGGAGCAAATGTAACCACAGATACGCTGACTGCTGGAAATACGGCAAATGACCAACCCACGCAGATTAACATCGGGGCGGGAGCCTCGCTCACCGTTACAGGCAGCACCGATAATGACTCCACCAAAAACAGCTTCCTGCTGGCGCACTGGGGCTCTTCGGCTTCCTCGCTTGTGCTGGATGGCGGTACCCTGACCGCCCGGAATACGAGCCTGCTCATGGGATGGGACTCTTCCGGCCGGTTTGAGGTTCTCTCCGGCACAGCCAATTTGAAGGGCATACGCTTCTCCACTGAAAGAAATAACAGCGATACCCTTCTGCTCGGCACAGCTGAGGGCGGCACAGGCCGTCTCAATCTGGGCAGCAATGGCATCACCGGCATCCGGAGCAATGATGTTGTCAACCTCGGCAACGGCACCATCAGCGCCACGGCAGACTTTGCCATCAGCAACAAGTCCGGAGAAGCCGCCTCTATCAACATGGTGGGCACTTCCATGGGTACCGTGTTTGATACAAATGGGCACACGATTACGGTGAACACTGCTATTGCCGGTGCTGGCAATATAATCAAAACCGGTGCCGGCGTGCTGAATCTGGCCGGAAGCGGCGCAGAGTTCCGTGGTAATATCTCCGTAACAGAGGGAGCCCTGGCGCTCAATGCAACGAGCAAAGATATATTTGCCGCAGCCTCCTCCGTGACCATCGGGAATGCCACATTGGATTTATCGGCCATTGATTTCTCAGACCCGGCCAATGCCATCAATCTGGCAAACCCGATATCGTTCGATGCGAATTCCACAGTTGCATTCGGAGCGATGGAATCTGGCATAAGCTACCAGATTTTCTCGTTCACCGGTGGAGCTGCAGAAGGCTGGTATAACCTCGGACTGAGCAATTTCACCATCAACGGTGTTTCCCTTGCAGACATGGGACATGCCTCCCTTTCCCTGAGCATGAATGGTACCTTCTCGTACACTGCCGGCTGGGAACTTGAATGGAATGGTGGAAATTCCGGCTCCTGGTCAACCAGCCCTGATGACGAAGCATGGCTGACCACTGGCATGGATGCGGGTGCATCAACTTCTTTCAGCACAGGCTTCACCAATGGAGATAAAGTAACCTTCACAGGAGACACTACTGCCACACTGGGTTCCGATATCATGGTCGCCTCCATGAATGTGAACAACGGTACGGTAGTGGTGAAGGACGCCGGCAGCCATGCCTTCAAGGCAAACGCTATCAACGTGGCAGACGAGGCGCACCTGCAGCTTCGCTACACAGACGCCAATGCCGCTGCCAATAATTCCATCACTAAACTGGTACTGGGAGATAATGCCAGCTTCTCTACTCATGATGAGAAGGCTGCAACGGCAGCAACCACTATCGAAACCCTGCAGCTGGACGGAGCATCTGCCTCAGTGGAAGATGCTTACCACTCCGGCATCTATCACATCCAGACTCTCACACTGGGAGATGAACTTGCCTCTTCCACGCTCAATCTGGTAAAGGACACGGCCTCGACAAATGTTACCGTATTCCAGCTGGGCAGCAGCACCGCCGCTGCGGGTAACTTTGCAGGTTCCATCAACCTCACCTGCACTGCCGAATCGACTCATTCCAGACCGGCAGCCATCATCATTTCGAACAAAGACATCGCGGCCAATGCGGTCATCAATCTGATCGGCACCAAGTCCAGCAACGCGGGCGCAGCCCTGGCGCTGGGAATCAATGCAGACAACACTACCATAGCAGGTCTGGAATCCGGCCGCGAAATGGGAGCGAAGGCCAAGTTGTTCTCCGGCTCCATCGGGGCCTCTACTTCCCAGCAATGGAATACCAGCAACATCATCAATGCCAGCAACCGTACGCTGACCATCAACACAGCCAAGGGGGGAGACTACGCGTTCCATGGCGAGGTGATGGCTGTCAACAACAGCAAACTCAACCTGGTGAAGGATGGCGAAGGCACCCAGCGATTCCTGGGCTCCGGCAGTTTCGGTTCAATTACCGTAAACGAAGGTATGCTGGAACTGGGCGGCAGCATGGCAGCTTCCTCCTCTTACCAGGTTGCGGCAAATGCCAGTCTGGAAGTCAACACAACGGGCACATTCTCATCAACCAGCGGTATAACCAAGGATGGTGAAGGCACCATGACGGTTTATTCCCAGGTGAAGATGGGTCACATGCTCTCCACGAAGGCTGGTGAGTTTGTAGTTGCCTACACGGGAGCAGATGGAAACTCCATCAATTCTATCGACGGAGCCATGACCGGGGGCAACACCGCCAACGGCGTTGTACGTGTGGCAGAGAACGCCAGTCTGACCGTAGGCGGCTGGCTCTGGAGCAGAGGTAATACGGGCATTCTGCTCGAGAAGGGGGCAAAACTCAACCTCTCCCTCTATAATCTGAGCATCAGCAACAAGGGAAGCGAAACGGCACGCTTTGGCGGGGCCAGTACTGCTGGCAGTCAGTACAGTGAAACAAACACCGGCTACGAAATCAGCAACGCTCATGTGGTTTCCACAAAGAGCAATGGCATGACGCTCGGCAATAAGCTGACCAATTCCTCTGTGGAAAACGGGGGCAGCGGCACGTTGACAGTAAGCAACAGTGGCAATACGCTCACTGGCATCCACGCCACAGGGGGCAATGTGCTGGTACAGGGCATCTCGAAGCTCGAACTTGCGGAACTGGAAATTGCCGAAAGAAAGAACATCACCACTACGGGGGAGGTAACGGTCAGCACCCTGGCCAAGCTGGCAGAAGGAGCTACGCTCATTGCCACCAACCTGACCCTGGAAAGCGGCGCTACGGTGGAATTGGGTGGCACATTCACCCTGGAA
>JAFNWZ010000346.1 GCA_017379255.1 Akkermansia sp.
CCTGAATTCCATTGTTTGCTTAATTTTTGGATGCAAACAATTTCCAGATTCCGGTGCTGGTAATGCTCCGTAGCCCATGCGACTAGTTTTCCCGGCATCGCAATATATACCATTGCACAATCGCACCAGCGTTTCGGTGTTTATACAATCAAGGAAAGAGAGTGTCAATTCCACCAGAGGAGAATCATCCGGCAAATCCTTACCACTGCTTACAACCAAGAGACTTATCATCAAACTCTCTTTATCCAAATACGAATTGCCATGAAAGTCAGCAAGAGACTCCAGCTCACCTTTCAGGATAAATATCAAGGGTTCAACATTGCCTCCTTTTCCATAGGCCATGAACAGGACATGGTTCAATAAGTCCTCTGCCGCTTCCTTGATATTCCCTTTGTTAATCTCACTAAAAGCCTTCTTCAAAACTCTTTCTATCGTCAAGGGAGTGCCGTTCATATATGAAACGGCATGCTCACAATCATTAACAGAAAGCTGATTTCTACGGCTGTATTCCTTCCGATATGCCCAGTCAAAATGAATTTTGTCACCATATACTTTGCTCGTCACTACAGAGTTTATCAGCCTATTACTATCAGTCATTAAATCTGCTTCTTTCAGAGTAGGAGCAACCTGTGTTTTGCCACAATTCTGCGTTTCCATGAGGTGCTTCTCTTTGACCCAATCCTCCTCTAAACGTGAGGGATGATACAAACGCAGTATTTCTGTCGCCACCGTCATCAGCAGATAGTACGAATCTTCAATGTCAAGTTGATTCTGAGCGGACGACATTCTCGGCTGAAAATATTCCCTGTACAGGCTCTCGCACAAATCTGCCACTCGCTCCACCTGACGGGCGTAATCAAAATCAAGCTTCAAATCGTCCTTAATGCTGATAGACTTCGCATCCTCTCCATATTTATTCCCGGCATACGAATCATAATATGCTTTCAATGCAACCGATTCATTTTCTGGCATGCGTTCTATCCGATTAAACACTTTTTCGATAAAACTTTCAAACGATGAGTGAGTGATGCGAAATGAATTGCATTTCTCTTTCATTTCTTTGTACGAAAAAGAACATATCACCACAAGAAACGGCAACTTTTTCAAGCGTTCGACCAATGACAGCATACCTCCAATAATTTCAGCATTGGACCGCTCTATGTCATCCAGAATCAGCAAGGCTTTTCTATCACCATATCGTTGCCGCATCCATTCTGTTATTCTTTCTGCATTCTGAGTACTTCCTGTCTCACTTCGCACGAAATTAAATAGAGATTGCACCATCGGTACACCTATAAATTGCAACGATTTCAAGATAGACAAAACAACACGATGAAACCACCCAGCATCACACAGATATCGTGGCACTCCGCTCCCGGTCAGGGAACGAGACAAAGCGTCTGCCACACCAAACCACGCGCTCTCAATATCCTTATATTGCCACATACTTACCTTACATATAACAAATCTGTCTCGATACAAGTTATCTGCGGAGACATCATCATGCAACAATTTTATGTAAGGTAAAGCCAAGCGGCTTGCAACGTATTGAAGCAAATGCGTCTTACCGTGTCCCCAACCTGCAACCAATGCTATCACTGTCGCCTCATCTCTCTGTTCATGAGCATATTGGCGTACCGCAGAATGAAACGTTGCATAATACTTTTCCCGATTCAGTTCAACGTGCAAATACAGGTCATCATCATGTCCCGCCGTAACCCGCGGCCACCAACGCAAGAATAACCAGATCAACCCGGACTGCAACAACACAAAATAGCAACCACACCCTTCATCGATACAGGAGCCAGCCGCCCACAGATACAATCCAAAAAGCGTCACATATATCAAATTCCGATACACTTTTACCCACACTCCCGTTTCCATTTTACCAGGACTGCGGCGACGTGTCATGTAGCCCTCATATTCCCGTGTATACAAGTATATCAAAAAAGAGCACCATACAAGAATGAATGTGGATTCCCAGCTCCCGCTATAACAACAAAAACATCCACCAAGCACCGCGCAATACACTAAAAACACCAAGGTATTCCCCCACAATAACCCATAATGATAAAATCTATGCCAATCAGATATAGAATGCCTTACGACGTTTTTTTTACAACAGTGCAAATACAAGTCACCCACGCACCTATTAAACGCTGTCAGACTCGCAAGCTTCAAGGCATGAAGGGACTCCGCCAGTATTAACACCAGCAATACCAGCCCCCCCACAACCAGGAGCAGAATACTGGCATCTGCCCCCGCCATCATGGCCGCTATCTGCATTAACTCTTCCAGAATCTTAGTACAGGTATCTTCGAGAGCCTTGACACAGCACAATATCATACAGATACTCTACCATACGTTTCTAACAAAGCAAGACAAATATATCAATTGAAGCCAACATACTGAAATAAATTGAACTCTAGTCCTTATTCTCGCTTTTCGCTCCAGATGACTACAGTTTCATGAATATGGAAAAGGGATGCCCCCTCGAGTATTAACCCCAGAGGCAGAGCAGGCCGTAGAGGACTCCGGCGAAGAGGAGAATGAAGGCAAGGAGGTAGCCGAGGAATTGGAGGTAGCGGTAAAGCATTTTGAAGTACGATGTACGAGGTGGGAGGTACGAAGTGGGAGGGACGGGTTACGAATTACGAGTAGGAAGGACGAGTTACGAAGTATCCGGCTTCGAGTCGGGGAAGTGCCCGCTTTCTACGCCGAGACAGGCGAAAGGGGGAGGAGAAAAGAGAGTTATGAGTGGGCGGCGTGGACGCGGAGGATTTCGTGGGCGATGGCGGTGAGGAGGCCGCGTTCGTTGTGCAGGTCGAGCCAGGCGAACTGGCCGTTCACGTTGAATTCCAGGAAATGGAGTGTGCCGTCGGCATCGCGCAGGAAATCGAGCCGGGAGAAGGTGAGGCCGGTGCGGCGCATCATGCGGCAGATGGAGTCGCTCTGCTCAGGGGTCAGTTCGCAGGGTGTCCAGGTGTTGGCGTTGTTGAAGGTGTCGATGCGGCAGTCGGTGCTGCCGCCGCGGGGCATTTCGTAGGCGAAGAGCTTGCCGTTCACGTAGACGACGGTGACATCGTGTGTGGCGCGGCTGAGGCATTGCTGCAGGAACCAGGGGTAGGCGGTATCCAGCCGGGCGGGGTCGACTTTGTTGACCATGAGGATCTGCCCGTTGCCCATGGGTTCTACTCCGTTGGTCTTGCAGACGACTTCTCCGGCCAGCTGTACCGGGGCGCGGTGCAGCATCTGCCAGGCAGGCACGGGGAAATATTCTGCCGCCAGGCGCATCTGGCGCATTTTGTACCAGGTGCCGTGCGGGGAGGGATGGACAAGCGCGCATTTGCCGCTGTGCACGGCTAAATCCTTGATGCCGCTCCAGATAAGCAGCACTTCGTTGCGCAGCCAGGCCTCCGGGCAGCCTTCTGCCGGCACATCGATGCGGGGTGGGTCAAACATGACCTTGCGGTCGTACACGGCGCCTACTTCGCACTCCCGGCAGGTGCGTCCGGTGGGGTCGCGCAGTTCGTAGCCGGTGGCACTCATGCTCCAGCTGTAATCCCGCCAGAGGTCGATATTGAAGCGGAACACCTCGGCATGCGCCTCCAGATGAGGCATGAGGAGGTCGGTGGTGGCATCCCGTCGGTTGGAAAGAATCAGAATCATAGGTAGTCCGGATGAAAAAAGGCAGCGCTGTTTGCAGAAACGGCGCTGCCCTGGTGATTTTGAGGTATCAGGGAATCAAGCCAGCTGCCAGTCGTCAATCTGGAATCCCTGCCCAATCCAGCTTGTCGTGCCGCGAATCATCTGCCCAGCATCGAACTCGCCTTCGCTCACGCCTTCGGTGGCCGCCTGGGATTCCCAGTTGTACACGTAGGAGGTGGTAGCTTCCGGAGCCACGGCCTTTTCCTGAGCATCGGCCACCATGAAGGGGCTGAGCGTTGCAATAGTAAGAGATGTAATTGTCATTTTTGTTTGGGTATTTGTGTTTTTGCCCGTCGCCATCTCCAAAAAGAGATAAAACCTGCGCAGGCCTAGGCTTAATATATCTCTTTTTATACTATTGTAACCTCTATTTGTATTTCTTGTATCTTTTTCGCTATTTTTTTTACCACATCAGTACTTTATTTTGCACAGGCAGAATCGCATTCCGGGCCGTGGGCGCTGATGATGCCCACGGCCTGGAGCCAGGAATAGGCGGTGGTGGAGCCGAAGAAGCGCATGCCGCGGCGGCGGAGGTCGCGGGAGAGGGCGTCGGAGAGCGGCGAGGTGGTGCGCTGGGTATAGGGCTCGCGCACCACGTTGTTTCCGGTAAAACCCCAGGGATAGGCGGCAAAGCTGCCCTGCTCCGCCTGAATCTGCAGGAAAATGCGGGTGTTGGCGATGGCGGAATCAATTAACAGCCATAAACAACTGCACCAGTTCCCCCATTCCACTGCCTGCTTTCTCGATGTCCTGACATGTAGGATACCCCTGTTGCGCGGCTCTTGCTACAGCCTTGCGAATGGCGTCTAGTGAGAAAACCTGCTTACAACGAGACAAATTTTTGGTATAGCCAGGTATTTTTTCTTCTATATAGCTATTACCTTCCTTTGACTTACTTGCGGACGGATTATCCAGAACATGGAGCAACAACCAATACTCAAAGCGGGGATTACTGAGAGCGACCCGATTATTTTCTCTAGATTGCTCCCATCTTCTTAAAGCGCTAAATTGCTCAGAAACACGGTTTCCCCCATCGCGATCCAAAATTATCCACAATTGGTCGTCCTGTTCAGGAGAATCCTGCAGTTGAGTCATCTTTTCTATCATCGACTCAATTGATGTATGCTTGGCATGATGCGTTTCTATATGGCATTTTCTCTCTATACCCAAGAGCATTTTAACATGGAGAATATACTCTTTTTCCGTTTCCCTGCCTTCATGAACAATGATAAACCGAGATCTTCGAGTGCGTATTTTTGTTTTACGCTTCGGATAAACACTCATAACACATTAAAGATAAAGATTTGGAATACCTCCTATGCGACCTTGCAAGTAAATCTGGCGCATATTATCATTATCCCCTTCATATTCTATATATGATGTCAACTCAGACGCGCCATCTTCATAACGATCCACTAACCAGACTTCATCTTGACGCAGGAGCTCCTTGTCCATAAGCATCACATCATGAGTCGTGAAAATAAGCTGCTGTGACACCCCGGAACGAGCCATATCTAAGTGACGCTCAATCAGCTTGCGAGATAACTTTGTATGCAGACTTCTGTCTAATTCATCAATGACGAATACTCGTGGAGTTTTCTTCGGATTGTGCAATACAGGTAATAAATTAATGAAGCTATTAGTGCCATCACTTTCCTCACTCAAATCGAATGTTTCCACTCGTCCGGAAGCAAGTACATGTTGGGCCACACATTTCAACGATATTAGTTCCCCTTCTTTTTTCTGCAAAACAACGTCCCTGATAGATCGGATTTCATTCTCTTCGATAGTTTGCTTGATAAAATTTATCACCTGTTCTTGATTCCCTTCTGCCCTGAGCGGTAATGATTTAACCGACAGATTACTGATACCAGTACCCGCATCTCTCAAGTATGGCG
>JAFNWZ010000347.1 GCA_017379255.1 Akkermansia sp.
CCATGCATAATAACGGTAAAAGCCTTCAGTCCCGCGCCAGCGCTCTGCCTGCACCCACCACAGTAAGAACAACAGCCCCATGGCAAAGGGATTCTGCAACTGGAATATCTGCCCATACAGCGCAATGCACCCCAGCCACATGCCACCACCAATCAAGGCAAAGACCTCCGCCACATAAGGATGATTCCCCCGCATGCGCAGCCACACCAGCCAGGCACCCAGCAGCAGCAACATCGACACCGACATCTTCACCACATTCGAAATCAGCTCCCAGTTCGCTGAAATCAGCATAATAATGCCACCCAGAATCAACGCCCCGGCCAGCGATGCCATCACCCGCACCACATACTGCTGCCCGCGGTTAGCATGCAACTGAAAATGCCCGGCAATCGCCACCGCCTGCTCAGGCGTAATCAGCCCCGCCGCCTGCATCTGCTCAATATCCTTGCGTTTCATAGAACTTACGCCTGTTTTTCAGCAGTATTTTAGCATTATTCCACGCATCCGCAATAAATTTCTTCAAAAAAAGGCTTGCATTCCCACCGGGGCATCTGTATAATGCGCCCGTTCCCGCTGCAAAGCGGTGAATCGGTAAATCCGACGGAGCGGTAGCTCAGTTTGGTTAGAGCGCAGCCCTGTCACGGCTGAGGTCGCGGGTTCGAGCCCCGTCCGCTTCGTTTAACAAAAAAAGACACACCTTCACGGTGTGTCTTTTTTTGTTACTACGCGCCCGGGTCTCTCACACCCGCGACCTCGTCAAGTGACCATGGTTCACCATGCTGCACGGATAAATCCGAGAACCCCAGTCTGTCACCGCGAAGACAGAACACCTCTGGCAACACATCGCATAAATCATTGACAGATTAACATAACATGCTAGTATATAGACATGAAACTACTGATTCTCGGCACTTTTCTATTAACCCTCGGCACAGCTGCCGCCCTGACCGAAGCGGAATTTGAGACACTGTATAAACGGCTCGACAAAGATGCGGACGCATGCTATGAGCTGTACAAGGCCTATCGCGATGGCGACGGCGTTGAAAAAAACGAAACCAAAGCACGCAAATGGCTTCTGGGTGCTCATGCCCTGGGTAAACCCGTAGCCGACGAGGTAGCGTCACAGCCGTGGAGAAAGAAAGCAAAGCTCCCCATGGGCCGAAAAACATATAAGACACCCGCGGAGGAACAAAAAGCTAGTGCCCAGAAAATCTGCGATATGCTGCATTCCAAGTCGTCGCATTTCAAAATGACTCTGGACCGCAAAGCGTGGGATGCCCAGATTGAAAAAGCAGTCAAGGATTGCCTGAAACAGGGAGCCGACCCGAATTACCCCGCCGGAGCTCACACCCCGCTCTCCCGAGCTCTCAACGGGAATGACGCCCTGCTCAAAACCAGCCGCATGCTGCTGGAAGCCGGTGGAGACCTGCATGCCAATGGCAACGCATGCTGGGAAGCCGCTGCATTCAGCACTCTTCATTCACTGACAAAGAAGAATGTAGCCAGGTATCCGAAAAGCCACTTCAACTACCGGATTCCATGCGAGGAGCTGTTCCCTTTCATGATGAAGAACGGTGCAGACCTCAACATCATTGACGGCTATGGACGCCCCATGGTCATGAGCGCCATGCGTTGCATGTCGCCCCTCTGGCTGGAAGCAATGTGCAAAGCAGGCGCAGACCCGAATGTAAAAGCCAGTAAATACGAAATAGCCGGCCCGGTTAATCCCAAATCATATTATAACCAGATATTTCACATATTGGACGGAGAAACACCCCTGCTACATGTTGTTCGCAACTGCGATGACGAAATGGTAGAGGTTCTACTGCGTTACGGGGCAGACCCGGAACTGGCTAACGATGCCGGAGAGCTGCCGCTGGAACTTGCAAAAAAATCCCTGGCAGGTGAGACGTATGAGAGCAACATTCCTAAACTCCAGAAAATCATCAGCATGCTGGAACAAGCCATAGCAAAAAAGGCGACAACGGCCCAGAAAGGAAAGAAATCCGGCAAAAAGAAAAAATCCAAGAGCAAGAAGAAAAAATAATGCTCCCGCTCCGCCCAGTCCGCAAGAAAACCTGCGACCCGCTTTTCGGCGGGCATGCCATGGGTATTATCTTCCTCTGCGTGGGGTTACTGATGATTGGATTGAATTGCTACAACCAGAGCCAGCACCAGCAGCTGCTGAATACAGGAATCAAGACCGAAGCCACTGTGGTCAGAATCATCGAACATGATTCCGGTAGCGGCAGAAAGCGCCACACCTATTACTACCCGGTCATCCGATTCACCGATACTGCCGGCAAAGTGCAGCTTATCGAAATGACAACCGATGCCGGCGCCGGGGTAAAAGCCGGGGACACGGTACGCATTGTCTACATGCCGGAGCATCCGCAGAAAATGGATCTGGAAGAACCGTTGCACACCAGCGGCACCCTGATTCTGGCCATTGCGGGCGGCATCTGCGCCCTCGCGGGGCTGGGCATCATCGGTGCCAATATACACCAAAGCCGAAAAGCCTGATATGAGCAGCCAGAGCGTAAGCTCAAGTAAAAACTGAAACTCGAATCCTTAACCAAAAAGACATTACTCCCGCAGCGACATGTTTTCCAAGTTTCATTTTAAATCCAGTAAGGACTCGTGGTGGATATCCCCGGTTCTGATTCTGCTGGGCATCATCAGCATTCTCCTTGGCTGGAAACAACAGCAGAAAAGCGACCAGCTTCGGCAAACCGGCATCTGCACCACGGCTACTGTTCTCCGGGTTATCGCAGACGACCCGAGCCATGTAGATGCGGAAGGCGTGAGAATACGGACGGGGGCAACCAGGAAATACGCATCTAAGAAATACATACCCCTACTCCGGTTTAAAACCACAAACGGACAGGAGCAAGACGCATGGGGAAGTCGAGCCAACAACGATTACAAAAACCTATGTCCCGGCGACAAACTGCAGATTGTATACAACCCGAACTCTCCGGATAAGATTGAGATTCTGGATGAAACCGAAGAAAAGAACAACACCTGCGTGATGATTGTAGGCGGTATCTTTATCCTTGCCGGACTGTTTACATTCCGGTCTTGCTTTCGTAAAAAACACAGGCACTCATGAACGAAGCGAACTTAAAGCCCAAATTATGCGATTTGCTCGGCATATGTCTGGTTGCGATGCTTTTCATCCTCGTAGGCGCAACCGCCATGTATTTCAGTCTGAATGAATACTGCTCCCGCACGCACATCATCGACCACGGTGTAAGAACAGAAGCCATCGTGCTGGATGCCATGCAGGCAAGCACCTCAAAAAAACGGCACAAATCCGGCACTCGTGTCCGAGTTTCGGAGGCAAAATATTACCTGGACCTGAGTTTCACAGATACCCAAGGGCGTACTCTACGAGTTCAATCAACAAAATACGATTACAGGGAACGTGGCTCAAAAGTGCAGATTGCACATTTGGAGGAAAATCCACAGCAATTTGAAATCATCCCACCACAGGGCATGACCCTGCTGCTGATTATCGCCGGAGGTGGCGCATTTTTCTGCCTCATCGCCACCTGCGTGCTGATTGCAGAAATTCGCCGACACATGAAAAAGCGTTGATTCACCATGGCCGACTACGCGCCCAGACTTGACCAGCGGGAATCCCTCACGCAGCGGGAGAGGAACATCATCGACCGCACGCTGGGCATGAATGAGCAACTGCTGCTGGTCACGAGGCCGGATTCCAGCATCCTGAAGGTGGAGCTGTACATTCATTTCGGGATAGCAGCATTCATCCTGATTTCAAGTGAGGCCGAGCCGTTCCTTCTTCCGTTTATCCTCCTGCTCTGCTTCCTCCCCTGGTTCAGGAAATGCTACAAACGCCGCACCCTTTATCTGGTCACCGACCGCCGCTGCATCATCCTGACACCCAGACTGCTGCTGGGCATGAAATGTAAATCATACCCCCTGGAGCCCAACCGCATCAAGGAGTACGAGGTATTCAGCGGAGGCATAGGTAACATCGTTTTCGATTACAACGATGGAGTCAGGGGTGCAACTTCCCACGATGACGACCGCATCCCCGAGGGCTTCCTCGACCTGCCGCAATGCAAGCGAGTGGTCACCCTCATCCGCAAGCAGATAAAGAAGCTGCACCAGCTCGACCACCTGCCACCCGCACCTCCGCCACAGGAGGAATCCTTCGCCGACACCGACCGCTTCGTCCCCTTCGCCGGGGTAATTCAGGACAGGCTCCAAGGAATCAAGGTTGAAAAGGACACGGAGTAATATCAAAGCCATGATTTCAGATGGGGAGAGCGGCAAATTCGTCGGAGCACGGGACTGAAGTCCCGTGCTTCGAATAGAACGAGCGCTTCGTTCTCCAAATCCCAAAGAATAAATATTTTTTCTGTTCAACTAGGCATTAACGTGCTAGAATACCCCCAGCCATGAGTGCAGGTGACGGCAGAGAAGGTAAGATACGCGTGGCTTTGGCGAAAGGGAAGCTGGGCGGAAAGCTGGCAGGCTTGAGTCTGCCCCGCCAGATTGTGTCCATTGCGCTCTGGCCACTGCTGGAGCAGGTGATGAGCTTCATCTGCGCCTCCACCTCACTGGTGCTGGCCACCCACATGGGCGACCACGGCGAAAAAACCGCGCAGATTGCCTCCGGCATCGGCGTGACCTCGTTTGTCATGTGGCTGGGCTTTGTGATGCAGGGTGCGGTGGGCATGGGTGCCACCGCCATTGTGAGCCGCATGACGGGGGCAAAGAAATACGCGGATGCCAATTATGCCGCCAACCAGGCTGCTGTGCTGGGGCTGCTGGCAGGTTTCCTTTCAGCCCTGCTCATGTACGGCACGGCAGATTTCCTGGTCACGCAGGTGCTCAGTCTGGGCGAGTTTGCGCGCGAAGTGGCGCTGCGCTACATGTACACCGGGTGCTGGGTGGCCATTTTCTCCGGCGTGGTCTTTGCGCTGAATGCCGCCCTGCGTGGCGCGGGAGACACCAGAACACCCTTCATCATCATGCTGGTGGTGGATGGGCTCAATATTCTTTTCAGTCTCTTCCTGGTCAAAGTCTGCGGTATGTTTGTGGAAGGTCTGGCACTGGGCATGATTGGCGGCATGGCGGCAGCGGCAACCGTGCTGCTGGGCATCCTCTTCAAGCGCACGCTGGACATGCGCCGTGCCATGAAGGGCCAGGGGCTGGATGCCTACAGCGAATCCCAGGGGCCGACCTATAGCCCGCCGCTGTACCTGGACCGCAAGAGCCTGCGCATTGACTGGGGCATGATGTACCGCATCCTCAGCATCGGCGTGCCGCAGGCCATCGAAGTGGGCGGCATCTGGGTGATTCAGATTTTCGTACTCCGCATCATCTCCTCGCTGGGGGATGCCGCTGTGGGTGCACACAACATTGCCATCCGCATTGAATCGCTCAGCTTCCTGCCCGGTTTCGCCATCGGCATGGCGGGTGCCACGCTGGTGGGGCAGTACCTGGGCGCGCGCAGCGTGCGTCTGGCGCTGGAAACCGCCCGCAAATGCGTGCTCTACAGCGTGCTCTTCATGGGGTGCATGGGTGTGGTCTTTGCCCTGTGGCCGGATGTATTCGTGAATATCTTTGCCGCCGGCTCACCGGAGCTGAGCGCCGCCACACGCCCGGTGGTGCAGGCCTTCCTCATCATCGAACCCTTCTACGCCGCCATGCTCATCTGCAAGATGTGCCTGCGCGGTGCGGGTGATACCCGCCGCGTGATGTGGGTATCGTACGGCGGCATGGGCTTCTTCCGTGTGCTCTGCCTGCTGGTGTGGCACTGGTTGTGGCCGGAAACGCTGTCGCTGGTGGGCATCTGGATGCTGATTGCCTGCGATATGCTGGTGGAATACCTGATCCTGCGCAAGATGCTGTTCGGTCTGCGCTGGGCACGTAAGAAGGTCTGATTTTTCCTCCCATGAAACAAGACTGGCTCATCCAGACACCGGGGAACAAACGGCTCATCCTTTTCATGCTGGGCTGGGGCGCTACGCCCAATGCCGTGTACCAGCTGCCTTTCCCCGCCGGATACGATGTACTCTGCTGCTACGACCACCGGCAGCTCACCCCGCTGCGGGCAGAGGACTTTGCCGGGTATGAGCGCATATACCTCTTTGCCTGGTCCTTCGGCGTGTGGGTGGCCGAGCAGAGCTGCCAGGCGCTGCCGCTGCACCGCGCCGTGGCCATCAACGGTACTCCCAGCCCGGCCAGCCCGCAATACGGGTTGCGCCTCAATGTGCTGCTGCGCACCATTAAATCCGTGGCAGCCATGGGAGGCAACCCGTTCAAGGACGAAACCCGGCCGGAGCGTTACGCCCCCGCCGGCCCCTTTGCCGAGCCGGCCTCCCGGCAGCAGTTGGAGGAACTGGAGTTCTTATCCGAAGCCTGCCAGACGCTGCCCGAGCAGCCCCACCTCCCCTGGCACCGTGCCTGGATTGCCACGAAGGACGAGATTTTCCCGCCCGCCCGCATGCGCGCCTGGTGGGGTGAGCTGGGAGTGGATTTTGAGAGCTATCATTTTCCGTTCTACTACCCGGAGATTGTGATGAGTGAATTGGATTGAGCCACTATCCAGTAGATATCTGACTGGAACACCACCTTTTACACCCTCTTCAAATACCCGCCGCGCAAGCATCCCCTGCCGGCCTACACCTGCAGGGCCGCCATCCATAACAGATGGCGACCCCGCAAAATCTAAGCACCGGTGGCTTTTCAACAAAATGAAAATCCGCACGGAAAATTACTTACGTCTACGGCGCAAAGACAAGCCAACCAGAGCCAGCAGGCTGAGGGTAGCCGAGGCAGGCTCAGGTATAGACCCAGATATAGCCTCAGATATAATCATGGCATTAAGCGCTGCTGTAGTATACTCTGATGAGCCATACCCTGTGTCTCCCAACAAACCTTCAACACTCAGCACAAGAGAATCTGTGACCCCCAGGTAAACATTCTGCCAAGTCATGACACCAGCATACCTTCCAGAATCATCACCGGTCAGAGTCAATGTTTCTCCATTCAATGTATAAGCTACCGACGGTGTCTTGCCTCCGCTTGACTTGCACATACCTCCAAGGACCGTGATATCGTAATATCCATCAGCAAAACCAGTCAAGGTAACAGTGTAGGTAGCACCTCCATATCCGTATATAAAATCCCCATAGGCAGAGGAAGGAACATTATCCGGTATAGCGGAACCAAATCTGCTGAACTCGTCTTCCGTCACACTCATACCGGAACCTGTACTGTAGATTGTATCCATGTACCCAGTATCCGTATCCTTGTTTACGGATAATTTCAATACCGAATCCGCGTTAGCCTTTGAATCGTAAACTGAAATTTCCTTAACAGCCCATTCCTCATGAGCCCCCTTGACATCAGTTGCATCACTCCCCTCAACAGTTTCAGCAAAGAATACATTTGCCAGCTCTGCCTTACCTGCTGTAGTCTGAGGCGCATCAAAAGACTGATAACCCCAGTTCGTGACCAACGACTGTGTCTCTTCATCCCACGCAAAACCACCCGACATTGTTCCTGTAGCCGAAACATTATTCCACCCAGCTTTGGCCGTACGGGTTATGTTGTACTTATAGCCTCCCGAATTATAGGCACTCTTGCCAAAGTCAATTTTCCATTCAGTGGGTTCGGCAAAAACAACGGGAGCTACAAGAAGAGATGTCAGAAAGAGCGCCTTCAATTTCATAAACAGTATAGGTTGTGTAAGTTAAGTATAATTTAAGTTATGCAGGGCAACTTTATTCGGCACAGTATTTCGAGAGACATACCTCTTTTTCCTGCGCCGACGATATGTGCATTGAAAAGGTTGGGGCAGAGACTCCGTCCCTCCTATCCATTCCAGAC
>JAFNWZ010000348.1 GCA_017379255.1 Akkermansia sp.
CTATCCTGAATCTGGAAGCCTATGCCGGTGAGACCAAAATTACCGAGTTTGGTGGCGGCAAGGTTACTATCTCTGTACCTTTCGCGCTTCCCGAAGGCAAGGCCGGTACCGATTACTATGTTGCTTATGTTGCCGAGGACGGCACCATCACTGCTATGCCTACTACCTATGCCGACGGTGTTCTGTCTTTTGAGACAACCCACTTCTCAAACTATGTCGTGCTGGAGAATGTATCCAGCGACGATATTCCGCCCACAGGCGATACTACAAGCCTTCTGCTGTTTGCACTGCTGATGGTTGCAAGTGTTTTTGGTTTAGCTATCTGCATCCCCAAACGCAGAGCATTCTAATTCATTACTTTGTATAAGATTTTGAGCGGGTCACACCAAAGTGTGACCCGCCATTTTTTGTTGGGCACTTTCTGTATTGTCTCGTTTGGAGGTGTAGTTGGGCCGCTGTCATTGTCTCTTTTGAAAGAGATAAGACAGTCCGAAGCTCAGGACGGAAGAAAGAGCGTGAGTGGATAATCACGAAAAACAACCTTGCCGCTGTGGAAACGGGTTCATCGCCGTTAAGCATCGGTCAGCTGGCCGTTAAAGGGTGGCGTCACTTATAAGACCGGTGTGACCGTCCTGGAATAGGGGTGCAGTTGGCAGCGTGATAGCTGAGCGCGTTTGATACCAGACCTTGGCGCAGAGTGACAGACTCAACAACTGACTTGCAGTAATGTAAGTGGGTGATACGGATACCTAAATATGGCTCCGACGGAAGTGAAAACTTCCGTTTTTTTTACTTCTCCCTGCTTCTCGCATTTTTCGTGTGAAAAGCAGGGGGGGATGAGCCGTTTGCCTTCTATTCACCAACAGAAGTGTTTGTTTTTTGGATTTCGGTGTACCGAACAGCTTGAAAAGTGGACACATGGATTTCTGTGTTTCGACTTCTGATGGTGGTGGATTGCATGGGTTTATCTCTCAGCATTGAGAGTTTGGATTTCGATGTATTAACAAACGGCAAAAGGGGCATGGATTGACACCCTCAAGAGATAGGGCCCGAAGGGCCCTATAGAGAAGGATACCTTTAATAGGAAAGCTTGTGCACAGGAAAAAGTGAAAATGGCATCCTTTAGAAAAGGGACGGGCACACAACTATACTTTACGCCCACCCGAAAGGAGAAAACCATGACCAATCGCACAGCAAACTATTACACGCTGGGTCGCGTAGCAAGCGCACCCACACCCCATGTCAGCGGAGACAAGGTCTATCAGACCGTGTATGTCGAACTCTTCGGTGGTATGCGTGTGTCAGCGATAGCCGGCACACAGGAAATCAGCAAAGGTATGTATGTCGGGGTACGCTGCACCCCAAAGGCAAAAGGCGACACGACATACACCGTCTTCGAATTCAATGAGGATGCACGAACTATGATTAAGAGTGCTGCATCGTACATTGAAGCCGCAGAGGACGACTTATTGCCGTTCTAATGCTCCCCGTATAGGGGCCTTCGGAGAACCCCGGTTCTGTCGCACCGACAGAACAATACGGGGTTATCACTCCGTCTATGCCCACGTTATCTTCCCACGGTGTGTGTCATTATCTTAGTAACCACATTTTAAGGAGGTAACGACTATGGCTAAAGTTCGAGCTACCATGCACAACGGCAGAGGGCGAAATTCCAAGGGCTTTAAGGTTAAGCACAATGACCGGGACTTTGACACTACCCATGCTGAACACATCAACCAAGCGCCGGAGCGAAAAAACCGCTATTTCATCGTGGAGGCAGACGGCACGGTAAACAATCGCCCGCAGATTTCGTTTGAGGCTCACGAGAAAAGGATGTATGCCACCCTTTTCTCCGAGTCTTTAAGCAAGCAGGCAGAGCGACACATTAAGGCCGGTCATCGTGAGCGTATCCGCACAATGGACGAATACCGAACAGCGAAACGAACCTGTCCGGAAGAAACTATTTTGCAGTTGGGCACCCGAGAAGAACACGCTGACCCGCAAGCCTTTATCAAGGCGGTCAATCTGTGGTGTCAGCAGATGCGGGCTACCTACGGCGCCCACTGGCGGCTTCTGGACGGAGCACTGCACTTCGACGAGTCAACACCCCACTGCCATATCCGAGCCGTCTGGACGGCAGAGGGCAAAGACGGACTGCAGGTATCCGAGAACCAGGCGCTGAGGGCGCTGGGCATCCAACGCCCTGATATGGAGCAACCTGAAGGCAGATTAAACAATCCAAAGCAAACCTTTACCCAAAGGTCGAGGGAAATCTGGATTGCTGCCGCCCGTGAGTATGGCATCGAGATTGAAGACGTTCCGGTAATGCCGGGAAAATCGACCCGCACAAAAGAAGAATTTATTGCCCAGAAAGTCCGAGCGGAGATTGTAGAATTGACCGCACAATGCAACCAACTGCGCGCTGAAGCCTCTCAGGCCGATTCTGAGAGGGTTGCACTCCGGGAGGAGATTGCGGATTTGCGGCGAACCAAAGGACGCTTAGAGGCTGCCATTGAACGGATACGTGAGGTGTTGAAGCCTATCCGATGGCTATGGGACAAGCTGGCGACATACCATATCACCCCTGACCGAACAGTACTGGATGACATCATAGCCGATTCTAATGCCGCTCCGGCATTGGAGGCCATCCAATCTTTATAACTTAGGAGGAAATGCTATATGAGCAAAACAATCGACTACACTCCCACTCTGGAGGAATGCTTAACCCTCTGGAAGCAAAAAGAATCACTTGTTAAAGAAATTGACCAGCTGGCCCAGGAACAAGCAGGCTTACGCGCCTCTGTAGATTATCTGCGGAGCGCAGAGCATACATTGAGAGTTAGAATTTCTACGC
>JAFNWZ010000349.1 GCA_017379255.1 Akkermansia sp.
ACCACCCTTCGGCCGAACGCGAGCAGCCAGTGCAATCCGACCGCGCAAGCGAAAGCATCGACCGAACAGGCCAACGTGCCGGAAGCGGCATAGCCCGCGCAGCGAAGATCGCAGGGATCTCGGTGGCCATCTGCCTCGCTGCGGCATTGCTGGCGCGCATACAGCAACAACGGCGAACCATATTCCGCCAGCCAGGCAGACCAGTCGATACGCTCCGTTGCAGCATCTGTGGGGGAATGGGGATTCATCTCCTTCATACACTAAGCGTTTATCTTCTCCTGTTTTATCTTAACCAAAGGCATTTTGCCAGAAAAAAAGTACAAAGGACAACACGAAATTGTCCTTTGTACTTTTATCATTTACACTTTCTTATCAGGCCTGCTGCTCAGCGGCGGCCTTTTCGGCTTCCAGCTTCTGGCGCAGCTTCTCAGGCAGCTTCACCTGGATATGCACATCGCGCAGCTGGTTGGGCTCTGCCGGGGCGGGAGACTCGCTCATCAGGTCGGCACCGCGGTTGTTCTTCGGGAAGGCAATCACCTCGCGGATGGACTCGCACTTGCCGATGAGCATGACCACGCGGTCCAGCCCCAGGGCCAGGCCACCGTGGGGCGGCGCGCCGAAGGAGAAGGCAGCCAGCAGGTGGCCGAACTGCTCCTGGATGGTGGCATCGTCCAGCCCCAGGGCGCGGAAGGTGGCATCCTGCAGGTCCTTTTCGTGAATACGGATGGAACCGCCGCCCAGTTCGTTACCGTTGAAGATAACGTCGTAGGCCTCGGCGCAGATATCGGTGGAAATCTCGCCCTTGAGCACCTTCTCCACATCCTCCGGCACCGGGCGGGTGAAGGGATGGTGAATAGCGCAGAAACGCTGCTCCTCCTCATCCCAGCCGAAGAGCGGGAAGCGGTTCACCCAGAACAGGTCAACCTCGTCATTACCCTTGAGAATCTCCATGAAATCCGCGCAGGCAAGGCGCACACGGCCCAGGATGGTGCAGCTCTGCTCCCAGTTACCGGCAGCAAAGAACACGCAGTCGCCGCTTTCGATGTTGAGGCGCTCCTTCAAGGACTCAATCTCGGCATCGGTCAGACGCTTGGTGATGGGGCTCTTCCAGCCTTCGCGGTCATTCACGTCGCGCACCTTGATGTAAGCCAGCCCCTTGGCACCGGCTTCGATAGCGGTCTGGGTCAGCGAATCAATCTGGCCCACGGAGGGGTTGAAGCCCTTGGCGTTGATGGCCTTCACCACGCCACCGGCAGCCACCGCGCTGGAGAACACGCGGAAATCACTGTTGGCAAAGATATCGGAGCATTCGGTAATCTTCATCTCGAAGCGGCGCTCCGGCTTGTCGGAACCGTACTGGTCCATGGCATCGTGCCAGGTCATGCGGGGGAACGGCGTCACGATATCGCGGCCCACGCTCTCCTTGAACACGCGCTTCAGCATCGCTTCAATCCAGCCGTAGATATCCTCCGGCGTGATGAAGGAAGCCTCAATATCAATCTGCGTGAACTCCGGCTGGCGGTCGGCGCGCAGATCTTCATCGCGGAAGCAGCGGGCCACCTGGAAGTAGCGCTCCATACCGGCCACCATGAGCAGCTGCTTGTACTGCTGCGGAGCCTGGGGCAGAGCGTAGAAAGCACCGGGAGTCAGACGGCTGGGCACCAGGAAGTCGCGGGCACCCTCGGGCG
>JAFNWZ010000350.1 GCA_017379255.1 Akkermansia sp.
CTTCGCTGATTGATTCATACAATTGGAAAAAAGATTATCTGTCTAAAGTAAAGAGCCGATTCAAGGGGCTTTTTATCCTATATGTTGTGTGGAATACAGTCGGGCTTATTGTCGGCTATTTAATTAATAAAAACTATCCATCTGATTTACTTGCACTCTTGAATGGATATAATCCGTTTACTCCTAAACAATATTTTGGGCGTGGCCTTTGGTTTCTTGAAAGTCTGATTGTTTTTACATTGCTGTCCCCGTTGTACTATTTCGCCATCAGGTATTTAAAACATTTAGTTCCTCTGTTGTGCCTGTTCTTCTGTCTGACGGACATAGAAATTGATTTCTTGTATTTCAATGTGTATCTGCTGTTGGGGTGCTATTTTGCCTGTATGGGTATCAGACTCATTGATATTGCCAAGTTATTTAACTGGAAGATATGTTTGCTTTTAATCGTGCTGTTGCAGCTTGTTTTGAGATCGGGAATGGTATCTGTCCCGATTGCAGGTTCTGTTTCAATTTTCATATTCCTGTCGGCCTTCATGGGAATATTGTACAATAACCCGGTTCCTGCAAAAATCGCAGGTAGCAGCACATTTATATACGTTGCCCATTTTTATTCCACAATGATATGGAAGCGTGTTTTACTTCCTCTTTTGCCCGCTGATATGTTTGGCTATGTTGCCAATATGGTGCTTAATTGGGCGATTACGTCATGTATCTGTGTATTGGTTTACCTTTTTATTATACGGAAATTTGATATTATGAATCTGCTGTTTGCAGGTGGACGCACCATTAAGAAGTTACCTGAAATACAAAATTCGCCCTCTTGAAGATGGAAGATGGGGGCTGTTGCAAAAATGCAATGACTGAATTCAGAGGAGAGAATGCTCGCTCGTCAAGCGGTTAATTGTGTGCCACTCTGATGGTGAGCCGGGAGGACAAAGGGAAATCAGGTGCTGCTGTTGATGAGCTTCTGGAGCTCGTTCATCTCCTGCATGAGCGCGGCGGCTTCCTCCAGTGAAATGCCGGGTGTATTGACACGGGAGCGCAGCTGGTCCACGTTGGCCTTGATGGCGGCGAGGGCGGCATTGGCGCAGGTGGATTCCACGGTGTGCACCACATCGGGAATATCAACGGGGGCGTGTTCCATGTTGCGGAGGGCGGCAGCCTGCTCCGGTGGGAGTTTGGCGATGAAGGTCTGCCAGTCGTCCTCGTTGCCGGGGGCGGGCAGGGATTCCATGAAACGCTGCAGCACCACGCCGCCGGAAAGCCAGCGGATGGGTTCCTGGAGTTCTTCGATGCGTTCCAGCAGCATGGCCTGTGCTTCGGTATGCACTGCGGCCAGGAAAATGAGATCGTGAATGGCGCGGTGCAGGGTGATGGGGATGACGCGCACGGGCTGTTCCATCACGGTTTCGGCTGCGGTCATTTCCTCCTCCTCGCCGGGTTCCCATGCCGGTTCTGCCGGAGGACTCTGCGGAGCTTCCTTGCGGGTGCGGATGATGCCTTCCACCGTTTCGCGCAGGGATTCCAGTCCGGTGTTTAAACGGGTGGCTAAATCGGCCACAGCCACGTCGCGTCGGTTGCGGTCGGTGATTTCGGCGGCTAAATCAGCCATGCGTGGGATGAGGGCGGCGCGGGCATTGGCATCGCCCTGGATGAGGGCGAGCTCCTGCCCCACGCGCACTTCGAGGTAGGGGCGGGCGGTGTCGATGGCTTCGCGCAGGGCTTCCGGGCCTCGGCTGCCGATGAGGGAGTCGGGGTCTTCACCGGGGGGCAGGCTGGCGTGGTACACCTCCAGCCCGGCGGCGGCGAGCTTGCGGAAGGTTTTTTCGCTGGCTTTGATGCCGGCGTTGTCGCCATCGTAGCAGAGAATTGCCTTTTTGGCGTATTTGCGGAGGATTTTGGCGTGTTCATCCGTGAAGGCCGTGCCAAGGCCCGCCACGGCGTTGCGGATGTCGGCTTTTTCGTGGCAGGCAATCACATCGAGCTGCCCTTCACAGACCACCACGCACATACCCGCCTTGCCGATGGGCCCGGTGGCTTTGTAGAGACCGAACAGTAGTTCGCCCTTGTGGAACGCGGCGGTATCGGCTGTATTGACATATTTGCGCGGGTCCTGTCCTTCCTGGATGATGCGGCCGGAGAAGCCGACCACTTCGCCGCGCACGTTGTGAATGGGGAACATGAGGCGATCCCGGAATACGGGGTAGAGGCCACGCTGGCCGCGGCCCAGCAGATAGGCTTCGGCCAGCAGGCGGTCATCCATGTTGCGGGATTGCGCCAGCTGGGCGAGTTCGCGGAAATCCGGCGGGGCCCAGCCGAGCTGCCAGGCGCGGGCTATCTCGATACCGAACCCACGCCTCTTCAGGTACTCGCGCACATGCGCAGCGGCAGCATCGCGGCACAGTTTGCGGTGGTAGTACTCGGTGGCCAGGGAGTTGGCCTCCACCACGCGGGCGCGCATGCGGCGCTGGCGGGCCATTTCCGGGTTTTCCTCTTCCTCGATGACCGGGATGCCGTTCATATCCGCCAGGCGGCGCAGAGCGGTGGGGTAATCGAGGTTCTCGAACATCATGATGAACTTGAGCGCGTCGCCACCCACCCCACAGCCGAAGCAGTGGAAGGTCTGGCGGGCGGGGTTCACATGGAAGGAGGGAGTCTTTTCGCTGTGGAAGGGGCAGCATGCTTTCCAGGAATTGCCGGCACGGCGCAGCTGCAGATACTTGCTGAGGAGCTCCACGATATCTGCGGAGTCCTTGATGCGCGCCACGCATTCCTGGGTGATTCTGGCCATGGGGTCAAGCCTGGGTAAGGGTGCGGAGATGCTCCTCGAACCCGGGGTAGGAGGTGTTGATGCTGTGGCAGTTGAGCAGGGTGGTATCGCCATCGGCGTTCAAGCCGGCCATGAGGAAGCTCATGGCGATGCGGTGGTCACCGAAGCAATCCATGGTGGCACCGTGCAGCGGAGCTCCGCCCGTAATCTCCATGCCATCCGGGAATTCATCCACCTGTGCGCCCATGGCGCGCAGGTTGCCTACCACGGTGGCAATGCGGTCGCTTTCCTTTACGCGCAGCTCGGCGGCGTTGCGGATGCGGGTGGTACCCAGCGCAAAGGCTGCGGCTACGGCCAGCACCGGAATTTCATCGATGAGGTTCGGGATTTCGGGCTTCAGCACTTCGGTGGCTACCAGCTGCTGAGGCGCGCGCACGGTGATATCGCCGTAGGGTTCGCCGCCTTCGGTGCGGTTGGTGATGGTGATGTCTGCCCCCATGCGGCGGAGCACGGTGATGATGGCATCGCGCGTGGGGTTGAGTCCCACGTTGAGCAGTGTGACCTCGCTACCCGGCACAATGCTGGCTGCCACCAGCCAGAAAGCCGCGCTGGAGATGTCGCCCGGTACGGTGATGTCCTTGTTAGTGGGGATAACCGGCCCGTCAACGGCAATATCCAGCCCATCCTGCGAGACGGTGCAGGGGATGCCGAAGTGCTCGAACAGTCGCTCGGTGTGGTCACGGGTGATGGCGGGCTGGTGCACGGAGGTATGGCCCTCGGCCAGCATGCCGGCCAGCAGTACGGCGCTCTTCACCTGGGCGCTGGCCATGGGTAAATCATAGTGGATGGGGCTCAGCTTGCCGCCCTGGATTTCCAGCGGGGCGCAGCCGGGCTTTTCGCCGCAGGCGGTGATGCGTGCTCCCATGCTGCCCAGCGGGTCGATGATGCGCTTCATGGGGCGGGAACTCAGCGAGGCATCACCGAACATGCGGCTGCGGAAAGGCAGGGAGGCCAGTACGCCGGCCATGAGGCGCATTCCCGTGCCGCTGTTGCCGCAGTCGATATCCTGTGCCGGGGCGGTGGGGTTCATGCCGGTGCCGGTGAGGGTGAAATTCTGCGGGCAATCACCGGGTGTCACCTGTGCCCCCAGCTGCTGCATGGCGCGCAGGGTGTTCACGCAGTCTTCACTGCAGAGATAGTTGCGCACCTGCATGGTGCCGGTGCCCAGCGCGCCCAGAATGGCTACGCGGTGGGAGATACTTTTATCTCCGGGAACGGTGATGGTGCCGTGCAGGCCGCGCGTGGCGCGGGTAACGGTGATGCGGTCACTTGACATGAATCTTGATGCGTTTCTGTTGGAATCCCTCTTTGATGAGTGTGTCGAAAAATGCGTTGATCCCCAGCTCGCGCTGGGCGCTGATGATGGCGGTTCGGATGGTTTCCCGGCATTCATCCAGCGAGGGCGTGTAGGCCGGGGTGATGGGGCCGGGCAGGATGACATGCCACCCCCACTTGCTCTGCGCCAGGCTGGGTGTGCCGGCGGGCAGTGCAGAGTCGCCGAAGAGGTTGAGCTCCGGCAGGGGGAGCAGCGCGTCATCGTGCACCACTCCCAGATTCCCGCCTCGCGATGCCGTGGCGGCATCTTCGCTGATTTCTGCGGCAATTTCTGCAAAACCGTCACCCGCGTTCAGGCGTTCAATGGCCATTTCGGCTACGCGGCGGGCGTCATCACTGCTGCGGTTCAGTGTTGAAATGAAAATATGCTTCACCGGGCGGCTGGCGGGGATGGTGAGTTCATCCTTAATCTGCTTGTAATGCGCCATGATGGCGGCGTTGTCCACCTGGGTGTGGGGAGCCAGGTTGCGGTCCAGCAGGGCAAGCTCCATCAGGCGCGCTTCCACCTTATCCGTGAACTGGCGGCGGGTGTAGCCCTGGGAGGCGAGTTGCTGCTCAAAAACGGCATTGCTCCCGGCGCGGGTGGACAGGGAGGAAACGACCTTTTCAGCCGCGGCCCGGTCGTGAGGCAGCTGGTTGTCGTTGTAGCGGGTGCGCAGACGCAACAGAGAGCTGCGCACCAGGTCCATCATCATGGCAATGTTGGTCTTTTCCCTGCCGGAAACGGCTTCCTGCTCGGCCTTGTGGCGCGCCAGCTGGCCGTGCGGGATGCGCTCGCCGTATACCAGGGCCGCCGCTTCGGCCGCCTGCTTATCCTTGTGCAGGAATCCGTACATGGGTCCGCGCAGCACCCAGAGGTCGAGCACCATGTACAGCAGAGCCGTGCCGATGATGGCAGATTTGAAAACGTAGATTTTGGCAGATGTCCACTTCACGCGAGTATTCTACTCCCCCGCAGGGGCTTTTGCAAACAAAAAGCATGTATGCGGCAATGAGTGGCGGGTAAAAAGATCGGAGCTTTCCCATACGCCTATCGGGAAAGCTCCGTATAATCTAGAGAGGTCACACTGTCTGTAGTGGATATCTGCAGATAAGATACTACATTGACCATTAATGTCAAGTTTAATTTTTTGAAACTGAAAGTTAGGAATGGCGTATCCCGGATGCACAGCCGGGGGGCGAGCCCAGCTGCGCTGAGTCATTAGAGCTTAATGACAAATATCACTATTTGCACAAGCAGAATAATGAGCTCAATCCACGATACTACAGACATTACGTGTTCGTCTCTTCCAGTCTGGTTCAACTGCTGTTCCGTACCATTGCTAATACGTCACTTCAGCGGGCAGGACTGGTTAATACTCCCCGCCGATAGCCGACATAGTCGCCTATCAGCCGAAGCTGATAGCGGAAGAGCAGGGCGATGTTACCACGATGCAAGCACTGGTTCAAGGCTGGAATAAGGGGATGATAGAAAATCGTCACATGCCAGAAAAATACAGCATTCGAGATATGCTTTACTCCTTTAGCCTTGAAAATGTTGGGGAATATGTTACAATGGCCGCGTGCCACGGGCACATTTATTATCCTGTTAACCAAAGATTCATGAACATGAATAATCCCAGAGTCGCTATCGTGGGCGCCACCGGTGCGGTGGGCGTCGAGATTCTTTCCTGCCTGGAGACCCGCAATTTCCCGCTGGCCTCGCTTAAACTTCTGGCCTCTCATCGTTCTGCAGGTAAACAGGTTGCCTTCCGCGGCGAGATGCTGACCGTGCAGGAGCTGACGGCTGATTCCTTCGGCGATGTGGACATTGCGCTCTTTGCTGCCGGTGGTGATATTTCCCGCGAGTTTGCCCCCATTGCCGGTGCTGCCGGTTGCGTGGTGGTGGATAACTCCTCCGCTTTCCGCCAGGATGCCGATGTGCCGCTGGTGGTGCCCGAAATCAATGGTGAAGCCGCTTTCAATCATCCCCGCAACATCATTGCCAACCCGAACTGCACCACCATCATCACCCTGATGGCCCTGTACCCGCTGCACCTGAAGTATGGTTTGAAGACCATCGTGGCCAGCAGCTACCAGGCTGTTTCCGGCAGCGGCCAGCACGGTATCACTGAGCTGGAGAACCAGGTGCGCGCCATTGTGGACGGCCACCCGGTGGAGATTAAGACCTATCCCCGCCAGATTGCTTTCAACGTGCTGCCCCAGATTGACAAGTTTGCCGATAACGGCTACACCAAGGAAGAGCTCAAAATGCTCAACGAAGGCCGCAAGATTATGAACCTGCCGGAGCTGAACGTGACCTGCACCTGTGTACGCGTTCCGGTGTACCGCAGCCACTCGATTTCCTGCATTGCCCAGTTCGAGAAGCCGGTGGATGTGGAGGGCGCACGCGCCTGCTTCGACGGCATGCCCGGCGTGGCGCTGATGGACGATGTGGCTAACAACGTGTGGCCGACTCCGCTTGACTCCACCAATGGCGATACCTGCTATGTGGGCCGTATCCGCAAGGATATTGCCATCGACAACGCCCTCAACCTCTGGGTGGTGGGTGACCAGGTGCGCAAGGGCGCCGCTCTCAACGCCGTGCAGATTGCCGAGCTGCTGGTGAAGGGTAAGTAAACGATATTTCCTGACCATGGATATCAAGGCTCTCATCAAGGAAACGGCTGCCAAGGTGGAGGCTCGTCTCAACGAGCTGCTGCCCGGCGAGGATATTGCCCCCAGCACAATCCACAAGGCCATGCGTTACAGCATCTTTGCCGGAGGCAAGCGCATCCGACCGCTGCTGTGTTTGGAGGCTGCCAAGGCCTGTGGCGGCAGCGAGGAGGTGGCTCTGGATGCTGCCTGCGCCCTGGAAGCGCTGCACACCTATACGCTGATTCACGATGACCTGCCTTGCATGGACAATGACGACCTGCGCCGCGGACGCCCCACGAACCACAAGGTGTTCGGCGAGGGAATTGCGGTGCTGGCCGGTGATGCTCTGCTGACTGAGGTGTTTGCCATGCTGGCCCGTGTGCCTGCCAATGACCGCTACGATGCTGGTGACTATGTGGCCGAAATGGCCTACCGCACCGGTAGCCAGCATCTGGTAGGTGGTCAGGTGCTCGACCTGGAGGGCGAGGGCCGCGAGCTGACGGTGGATGAGCTGCGTGCTATTCATCACGGCAAGACCTCGGCCCTCATCATTGCCTCAGTGCGTCTGGGTGGTATGGCGGCCGGTTGTACCCCGGAGCAGCTGGAGGCACTTACCGAATACGGCCGTTCCCTAGGACTGGCATTCCAGATTATTGATGATATCCTGGATGTAACCTCCACCCCGGAGGTGCTGGGCAAGAGCATCGGCAAGGATGCCAAGGTGCAGAAAGCCACGTACCCCGCCATGGTAGGTATGGATAACGCCCGCGCCGAGGCCCGAGAACTGACGGCTGCCGCCCGTGCCGCGCTGGATGTGTTCTCCGACCGTCGCCGCGAGAATCTGCTGGCTATCAGCGATTACCTGCTCAAACGCGATTATTGATATTTCCGATAATTCAATTCACTGCCGCCTGGTTTTTGAATCCGGCGGCAGTTTTTTATCACATGTGTCCCAAAGTTTCGCAAAAGTGTAATTGATCTCCCCTCTTGCGGGCGAATGCCCGCCGAATTTTGAGCCCGCGTAAGCGGGTGAAAGAACAATAGCCGGGGGTAAGCGTGCAAAGCACGCGCAGCCCCCGGTTCACACAAAAAGGAATCGGAGCCCGTGATAACGGGTGACAGAAACCGGCCGACGGTGTAAGGCCGGTTGGACAAGCGCGAAGAGTTTGCCCCGTAGGGGTGAGCCACCAGTGGGGTGGTGGCGAATCAAGGCATAGATTCAATGTGTTGCTATCGTTTCTGTCACCCCTCCCGGGGCTCCAACATTATTTTATCGTTACCGGGGGCTGCGCCCGTTGCGCGGGCTTACCCCCGGCTATTGCTCTTTCGCCCACTAGCGTGGGCTATGAATTCCGCCCGCTTCGCACTCCGCTAAATTATAGAGGAGTGCCTGCCAATCAGCTGTACTACAAAAATTTGAAAACAGCCCGGATGAAACTTTGGGACACATGTGGTTTTTTTATTCAGGAAATCCTGAAAATATACTTGAAATGGGGTGTGCTATTTGTTAGCATGATTCCGTTGACGCTCCCTGACTACCCTATACCGAGCCAACGCATGCGGCTGCATTGTCGTCTGGTGTCGAGGTGTCTGTTAGTCCGGGCTGCGTTGCATACCAACACCTAACCCACATAACCCCTATGATACCCGAAATTGAGAACCAGAATCATGTCGTACTGTCCCTTCGCCGTAACCTGCACCTGGCGCTGCGCCGCCGCACCTGGTGTTTCAAGCGCAATGCGCGTCTGAACGAGCTGCTGCCGCAGGAAACAGTGCAGCGTACGCACACCGTGTGGAGCTGCGTGGTGCCCGCCCTGGTGGCGCTGCTGCTGTTCCGGGCATAATTCCGGCTTGCGCGCAGGGTGTTTTGTCTGATACTCTGGCGTTTCTGGAGTTTCTCTTGTGGAAAAGCTATCTAACTTGCTTGAAAAAACAGCAGAATATGGTAAAATTGTTCCGGGTCTGATGGATTTCTATTTGATTCCAGAAATACGAACAATTTTTTATTCAAGAATTCCAAACATGGAAAAGGCGATTGGACAGAACATAGAGAAATGGAAGAAACTTTTGCTGGATTTTAGCAAAAGGAATCGTCTGTACAATTTCCACACAACGAAGCGTACCAACTTAGAAATATCATCGCCTGAATTTGCAGAGCTTTAC
>JAFNWZ010000351.1 GCA_017379255.1 Akkermansia sp.
GCTCCCATTTCACCCATTGCTACGGCGGTTTCTATACCCAGGAGGAAATGCGCCAGCTCATCGGATATGGAGCAGCCCGCGGTATCACCATTGTTCCCGAAATAGATTTGCCCGGGCATGCGTACGCCACCCTGGTGGCCTCCCCGCAGCTCGCCCTGGAACCGCCCCCCTCCTGCAAACTCGGGCGGGATGTCCTGGCGGTCGAGAAAAGCGAAGTGCGGCGGTTTGCCAGAGATATACTGGATGAAGTCATGGCGGTTTTTCCGCCGGGAACCCCCATCCACCTGGGCGGCGATGAAGTGGAGCCCAGCTTGTTGAGCATGGAACAACAGCGCGCCTTCATGCAGGAAATGGTGGATTACGTAACATCAAGAGGCCACCCCGCCATCACCTGGGATGAAGCCGCCTGCAATGGAGTGCGCGGACAATGGGTCATGCTCTGGCGGGCAGAACAACTGCAAGCTGTGCTCGCTTTGGAAATGCCGGTCATTTTGTGCCCGAACTCCCACTTCTATTTTGACTATCCGCAACACCAGAGCGAAGCCAGGCCCTGGGAGCATGTCATCACCTGCGAAACCGTCCGTTCCTTCAAAATACCCGACCACCCGCACATTCTGGGCATACAGGCGAACCTTTGGACCGAACACATCCGCACGCCGGAACAATTGTTCCGCATGGCTTTCCCCCGCGCCAGAGTCATGGCAGAAACCTTCTTCTTCTGCACGACCACCTCACAGAACGAGTGACAGCCAGCCGAGGATGCCTTCACGGGCAGTTTTGCTCCAGCATACGCAGCAACGCAGGCAAATCCGCAAAAAACCGTTCCAGATAAGCCTGCGTTTCCTTTGCCTCATCAGGATTCTGCAGCCGTATCACCTGTTCCAGCAATTTCTTTGCCTGCTCCAGGTCATCAACAGTCCGGGCAGTGCCCAGCGCATACTGGCATTTCGCCATTAACACCCCCGCGCGGTTGGGCTCCAGCGCCTCTGCCAGCTGGCGTTCAATCAGCTGGCCATACTCCGCAGAAAACCGGGAAACAGACTCGCGCTCCGCCTCAAACAGCACCGCCTGCGAACGCACCTCTAATATATCCTTCATGCCAGTTGCATTATCGGGGTCATGCTTCAAAATATCTGCCTCCAGCTTATCCCGATGCCTCTCGAATGCCTTTCCACCAGGGAAAAGCCGATACGCCGCCATCAGCACCCGTGCTTTTTCTTCCCCACTCAACTCCTCAGCCTGCTCAAACATAGCAGAAACACGAAGCGCCCTCTCCAGGTGGGCAACGGCGGCATCCACCTGTCCCACATCCCCCAGAAACCCTCCTGTCACCTGTCCGCGCGCATTCAGTACCATAATGGTCGGGAAACCGGAAACGCCGTAGGCCTCTGCCACCGCCTTATTCTCCGCCAACTGCTCTGCCGGCAGAACCGGCTTCTGTGGAATATCAACCTCCACAAAAACAAACTGCTTCCCAGCCCACTGCATAAACTCCTTGGAATCCAGAATATTCCGGCGCAATCTGATACAGGCCGAGCACCAGTCAGACCCGGTAAAATCCACCAGTACATGCTTGTCCTCCCTGCCCGCCTGCGCCAGAGCCGCAGGCAAATCCGCCCGCCACACCGGCTCCACCGCGCCGGATACCGCAGAGAGCACCAGCCCCACGCACAACAAACACTTGCTATAAAACCCCATATTCATGAATCACTGGAAATCGTAACAATCCATTTCACTATACCACCAAACGCCCCGCATTCAAGCGAAAAAACAAAGCATCCGGCTCATGATACCCCTCCCATTTCGAGGCTTGTAATCTAACAGGAGAGGAGTATAATACCGTGCATGAAACTGCTTGGCACCATTCTCTACCACATCTTCGTTGTCCTCGGGTGGTCACTTCTCATATCAAAAGTCGTTTCCCGCCTCTTCGGTCTGAAAGAAAAGATGGGAGACAGCATCGGGCTGATTCTGGTCTATTTCCTTACCATCGTGCTGGCAGTATCCGTGAGCTGGTATATCTACAACCGCAAAGCACCAGCCGCCGGAAACGCCCCCGCCGCAACACTTGAGCTTCAACCTCAGATTGACGACCTCCGCCAGGCGCTGCAGAAACCGGCCGTGATTCTGCGCAGCTCCCTGCTGACCACAGAAATGCCCGCGGGGCATGTCAGCTGCCTTGGGCGCGTCACCTGGCAGCAGCCCGGCGAGGAATGGCCGGTCGATGCCGCAGGAAACCGCCTGGAACCGATGGCCACCTTATTCGTGCCGGATTTACCCGGCGTTCCCGCGGAGCTCAGCAAGGTAGCACTCATCACCATTTTTGCCAACGAAGACGCCTGGGCGGAAAATCCGGAAGAAAAGCCGCAGCTCGGCTGCGTCATCCGCACCTACC
>JAFNWZ010000352.1 GCA_017379255.1 Akkermansia sp.
CATCGAGCGTGCAGCCAAAGGCTACCAGACAGGCAAGATTGGTCAGGGCCGGGTTATCGATAGGGTCGATGCTTTGCACCCATCCGGTGATTCTGGAACTGCGCAGGGCGGTGGTCATGCGGGTGAACCATGGGGTGGTGGGCATGGTGACGGCCGGGTTGGCGGCCCGCAGCATCTGGGCTTCTGCCAGTTCGTGATAGTAGCGGATGCGGCACACGTTGCCATAGTAGCAGATGCCCATCATGGTGACCCAGAGCATGATGAGGCTCATGAGTACGGTGGTGAGGATACCCCCCAACCCGGCTTTTTTCTTGAAATTGAAGAGCTGGGATATCCACACCATACCGTGGAAGCAGATCAGCAGGATGAAGATGGCCACACCCCAGGCCAGCGCCTCCACCATCCAGGGTTGTGGGGAATCTGTAACGAAGGCCACGTAGGTGTATCCGTTTTTCTGCAGGAACATCCATGAGGCTACGGAGCCGGAAATGGCCACGGCCAGTAGTATCATCTTGATGAAGCCTTTGATGAGGGAAAAGATGAGGATGGCACCAGCGATGATGCCCAGAATGGTGAGGATGATGTGCGAGGTTTCCATAGTGGTGAAAATCAGCGGATGTAGTGTTGCAGCTGGGTGGCTGCCTGTTTGGCAGCAGCGTGCTGCGGGTCGGTTTGTAAGGCTTTCTGCATGGCGCGCAGGGCGGGACGGTATTGTCCTACTTCAATGAGGATAAGCCCCAGACGGTATTGCACCTCGGCATTCTGCGGATGCTCCTGCGCGCAGGCCAGCATCTGGCGCAGAGCATCCACCGGGCGCTTCTGCTGTGCCAGGAAAACGGCGTAGTCCATGCGCGCTACTGCGCTGGCGGGGTCACGCTGCACGGCGCGGCGGTATTGCAGGTCTGCCCTGGCGGTATGGCCTGCCGCATTTGCCAGCATGGCCAGTTGCATGGCGCCAGTGGGCTGGTCTGCCTGGTGGGTGGCGGTTTCGTGGATTTCCTTCTGCACCGGGTGATTCGCCGGCAGGTCGGGGAACAGAGCCCAGGCGGCTGCGTGGCGTACGCTGCGTGTCTTGTCTGCCAGGGCCCGGCGGGCAGCATCACCCCCCAGCAGCTCTACCGCGGCGGCGCGCACCAGGGCATCGGCATCCTGCGTGGCGGCCAGCGCTACGGCTTGCGTTTCAGGAGTGAGCGGGAATTGCGCCAGCAGCCCCAGCAGGGTGGCCCGCCAGGCGGGGATTTCTTCAACCTTGTAGGCGGCCAGCAGTTCCTGCACACTGCCTTTCCCCTGCATGGCGTGCCCTGCGGCGCGGAAACGCTGGCGGTATTTGCCCAGGCGTTCTTCTTTGTAGCGTTTTTCCAGATACTCCATGCACCACTGGTGGTCTTTATCCTTGTGGCAGTTCAGGCAGGCATTCGGCACGCCCAGCTCGATGCTCATGCGCGGATCCGGCCAGTGCAGTGCATGGTCGCGGCGCGGGTCGCGGCCCATGTAGGTCATTCTGGGCATGTGGCATTCGATGCAGGGCATCGCCTTGCCGCCGCAGAGCCTGTTGTGGCTGACCTGTGGAGCCAGCACACCGTTAATGACCTTGTTTGTGCCGTGGCATTGCAGGCAAAGCTCATCATTTTCAGTGGGTTTGTTCACAGCGCCGGAGTGTGGGTCGTGGCAGTCGTAGCAGGTTACGCCGGTACGCCCCATGCGGTGCAGCCGGAAACTGGTTTCGCTGTAATCTTCCTCCAGCTGCAGGCCGTTCGGGTGGAATACGCCGGGCACTTTGGGCAGTTCCAGCCGGAAATGGTCGTCAAAGGAGGCGCCTATGGTAAAGCCGGGTGTCAGTTCTTCCCGGCGGGCGTGGCAGCTGGCGCAGTTGTCGTCATGCTGCTGCGGGGTGAGCTTCCGGTCTGCTCTGGCTACCAGACAGCCGTCTGCTGCATCTGGTGTGGCAGAGGCCTTGTGGCATTGGATGCAGGTGATGCCGGGTTCCTGCCAGGTGGCTTTATACGTATCGCTCGCCACATCGTAATTTTTCCGGAATCCGCTCATGTGGCACCAGGCGCACTGCGATTCCCAGTTCATGCCGCGGCCGGTCCAGTGCCCCCACTCTCCTGGTTTGCGCACGGAGCCGCCGCGTTCCTGTTGCAGTGCATCATCGCGGAACACATCGAACCATTCCTTTTTCGCCACATCCCAGGCGGCACTGGGAGTCTGCATGCTTCCGTCTTTCCACTTGAGCAGATACTGCACCAGCGGTTCACGCCCGATGACGCCACCTACGGTGTACACTTTGCCCGTAGCGGTATCCCTCATTTGCAGTGAGCCCTGAGCATCGCGCTGCATTTCAAGCTCCATGCCGTGTGCCTTGATGCGCTGGCCCGAGAAGGCCTCTGCATCCAGTGCCGCATCAGGCCGCCGCCAGGCCCACGCGTGGTCACTGCCTTTCCACAAATCATACTCCCGCTGGTGGCATTCCGCGCACTTGCGGGAGAGGGAAAGGGCTTCTTCATTCCAATGCGGCCGCTGCAACCCGGTAGCATGACTCAGGATTGGTGCGGTGAACAGGATGATGGGCATTGCGCGCTTCACGCCCATATACTACCACACCCGCACCTGCGCGCGCAAATGCAAAGGAAATTGCCTATTGTCATACTTAAAATTGCGAGTGTTGGCCGGGAATGCTTTTTTGCTTGTGGTGGTATGTGTTCTCTGGTAGAGTTGTACCGCTATGGTGCTCACCAAAATGAAATTCTATATTCCCTGTCTGACCCTGGCTGCCATCCTGCTGGGTGGCATGCAGCCGCTGATGGCTCAGGCAGATGATGTTCCAGCTGTTCCCGTTCCCGGGACTGCCGCCTGGCAGAAGGTAGATAGGCTCAACAAGCAGCTGGCTGCGGAAATCCGTAAACGCCTGCCCGGGCTGGATGCTAAACAGGTGCAGAAGTTCCTTAAGAAGAAAGATAACCAGCGTCTCTTGTGGATGTATCACATCTCGTGCCTTGAAACCGGCATGGCAGAGGCGTATGCAAGGCATAATGAATCGCTTAAATCTGCGGTGCAGGGCAAGAAGGATGAAATTACCCGCCTGGAAAAAGAGGTCAGCGAAAAATCCGGCCCGGAGAAGAAAAATGCACAGTACCGCCTTTCCTGCGCCCGTGAAAGCTTGAAGGAACTGCAGGCGGAAGCTAAGCATACTGTGGACCTGGGCAGATGCGATGTACTCAAAGCGATTCTTGCAGATGCGGAGTGGATGGAACAAATCCTGTTTACGGGTGAGATTGTGCGTTTCTCCCGCGTGGTGGAAATCATTGAATCCATTGCGAAAGAAGACCCCGGCGCATTGAAAAAGGGCGTTGAACGGGATATCACCACCGCAGTGGCTCTGGAGTATGCTAAGAATAACTCCCGTTCCGTCAAGGCGGTGGAACGCGCCAAGTATTTCCTGAAATACTGGCGTCAGGGCAGATTGAATTCTTCGTTTGATTCCTTGCCTATGCATCATCGCCGCGTGGTTTGCGGGTGGAAACCTGATAACCGTGCCGGCACGATTAAATCGATGGAGTGGGCCTTGAATAATGTGCATGTCCCGGATTGGCAGTATCCCTCCTCCTGCTGGCGCTGCGGGTATATTCTGGACAACGTATATGGCGACAGTATCCACGGTGCTCATTACTTTGCCCCCTGGGAGGGTGTGCAGACAGATAACCACATGTGGCTCACCAAGAATGTGGGTGGCGTGTGCGGCGGTTTGTCTCACTTTGGAGCAGCAGCTGCCTGCGCGAATGGCGTTCCCGCGCTGGCAGCGGGTGAACCGGGGCACTGCGCCTACATTGTGCTGGTGGACGGGAAGTGGATTCCGGCCTATTCCCTCAGCTGGGAACGTGGGCTGCATTGGAATCCCTGGAACGGGAATCATACTTACAGCTCTCTGCACCTGACAGATGATTTGTATGCGGAGTCTGCAGAGAAAAAGAACCGCCGGGCTCAGGCATACCGCGTCCTGGCGCGTATGTATCAGGATGCCGGGGATGCTGATAAGGCATTTGAGTGCTACCAGGAATCGGCAAAAGCCGCTCCGCTGAACTACCCGATGTGGCGTGAGTACGCCGCTTTCCTGGAGGCAAAGATGCCGCAGAATGCAGAGGCGTGGAAGAAGCTTAACTCGTCTCTCTGCAAGGGCGTGGCCTCGTGTTATCCGGAGCAGGCCGCAGAGTTGCTCAAACAGTTTGTTTACGGGCGCATGGCCAAGGCCGGCCTTTCGGGTGATGAAATGGCAGACGCATGCGCCCTGTTCTGGAAATATGCCGATAAGATGGGCCCGGACCGCTGGTATATCGAACAACTGGCAAATCGCCAGCTGCAGCTTTGCAAGCAGGTTGGCGGTGAGTCTGAGGAGACTGTCATCGGCCTCTACTCCAAGGTTCTGGCCCAGTCTGCGCCGCATGATGCTTATTCCGGCTCTATGATGGCCTGGGGTAACAACGTGGCCAACTCCCTGGGCGAGGGTGGAAAACAGAAACTGACGGAAGCCATGCTGGATGTCCTCAGTAAGGGGAAGAACATCGGTAGTGAGCAAAAAGCCAAATTGCTGGGCGGGCTCATTCTTTCTGCAGAGCAGGCTCGCGACCTCACCACGTTCCAGGCTTTGAGCAAGA
Source organism: Akkermansia sp. (assembly GCA_017379255.1). Lineage (GTDB taxonomy): Bacteria > Verrucomicrobiota > Verrucomicrobiia > Verrucomicrobiales > Akkermansiaceae > Akkermansia. The sequence continues at coordinate 4,653 of JAFNWZ010000352.1, forward strand.
TGGTTGATCCGGCTCTGATTAAGGGGTCTGCCGCCATTCCGGATATAGTGCCGTTCTCCGGCAAGTTGGTATCAGAAGGTGGCCTGCCTTTTGCCAGCAGCACCAGCCAGTGGGATGAGCCGTATACGCATTCCGGCCTGGTGACGAAGAAGGGCGGGCGCATTCACACGGCGCGTGAGAATAATCCCTGGATTGCAGTGAAACTGCCCAAGCATGCCTATGTGACTGGCGTGGTGTTTGCCGGTACGAATAACTGGAGCCTCATTGGACGCTTCCGCCCGGTGAAGGTTCAGGTGTCTGATACTGGCCGCGCTGATGATTGGCATGATGTGGGTGAACCTATCCCTAATACGGGTAACTATATCATCCGCTTCAATCTGGAAAAAGAACGTCCGAAAGCTCTCTATGTGCGCGTGTTGCGGCCGGGTGGACCGGAGGTGTTCCATGCCAATGGCATTTATGTATTCGGTGAGCCTGCCGCGTAATGAACTCAAACTTTCAACAACCGTATATGAAAAAGACTTTTTCTCTGATGCTGGCCGGCATGATGCTGGCAACTGTGAGTCTGCCAGTGCAAGCTGCCCAGCTGTTTCCCACTGTTGAAGCGGCAAAGGCCAAAGTGACAGATGATGGCTACATCTTGTTTATTTACCCGAAGGGGTGGGATAAATATGGTGAAAAGCTTTGTAAAAAGCTGGCTGCTGATAAGGAGGTGAAGGAAGCCGCAGGAAGTGCTGCTTTTGTCCTGGCCCCTATTTATCAGAACCGCACAGAAAAGACCAACGCTGAGGCTCGGAAAATCATGGGGAATTTTGGTTACCCTCATGATATGAGCGATATCTCGTACCCTGCTCTTATTTTCTATGATAAGAATGGAAATCAGTATGCCACTCTGCATGGTGAAGCCTTGATGACTTCTTCCGTGCCTGAGGTTGCCAAGTTGGTCAAGTCCCGTATGGCGGCGAAGAAGAAACAGCAGGCTCTGCTTGATGAATCCGGCAAAACAGGCGATTTGTCCAAGAAGATGAAGCTTATTCTCCAGGCTGCCCGCGTGGAGCATGTGAGTACGCCGGGGTATCTGCGGGACACCCTCAAATCGCTTGACCCCTCTGATTCGCAAGGCATGCTGGGGGCTTTGAATTTCGGCTTCGGCATCAAGAAAGATGAAAGCCTTGATGAGCTTACGAAGCGTCTGGATGGGGTGCTGGAGAACCCGCTCCTTGCACCCTGGCAGAAGCAGCGCGCCTGCGCTACTGCCATCGGGCATATCCGCCGCAGTCTGGGGACGATGGCGGGTGGCCCGCTCATCACGAAATATGCCAAGGCCATGCGCAAGCTTGACCCAGATTCTCCGCTTGGTGTTTCTGCCCCGGTGGTGATGCGCGACTGGGTGAAGCAGTACCGCTACGGGCAGGGCTGGAGCGACCAGATTATTCCCTCTGTTCCGGTGCCCATGCGTATGCTGGATGTGCCGGTGAAGAATCCTGGCACGTACAATGTGAACTTCAAGCTTGTCACGGGTCGCGATGGTATCATCATCAAACAACTGCGTCTTCTGGATGATGATATCTGCGTTGCTTCTCATGATGAAACCCTTGAGGTGTCCTGGTCTGCCGGTACGAGGAAGAGCATTGCTCTTACCGTCAAAAAGGCAGTGAAGAAGCCGGTGCTGGAAATCACTTACGCCAATGACCCTGGCAAGCGCAGCACCTGGGGCGAAATCACCATTACTCCCCAGTAAGCTGGTTTTCAATTTGCATGAAATTGCGCCGCAATGCCTGCCCGGCATTGCGGCGTTTTAGCGCGCTCAGAATAAATGGCGGTGCTGGTAAAAGAAATCGTGCAGCAGCCGCACATTGTCGAGTTCATACCACGGGCGAACGGAAACCGGGCGGCTGTCCAGGTCGTAGATTTTCGCCTCCGGGATGCTCAGCAGCAGGGGAGAGTGGGTGGCTATGACCAGCTGTGCTCCGCATACCGCGCTGGAGGAAAGGAATCTGACTAAATCGAGCTGCAGGTTCGGAGAGAGACTGTTTTCCGGCTCATCGAGCAGATAAAGACCGCGCTCGCTGATGGCCTCGGTGAAGTAGATGAAGGCGCTTTCTCCGTTGGAGTATTCGCGGCTGGCTTCTGCTGCGCGGTGGCGCACAAAGCGGCTGCGCGTGCTGCTGCGGGCTTCCATGTGGATCAGGAAAGCATCGAAACCACCCTGTTTGCGGGTATCGAGCTTCATGCTCTGCGCATTCTCTCGCTTCCACTGTTGGGCTGCGCGTTCTGCCGCCAGGTGGAGCGCATCATTCTGCTCGCGCAGGTTCAGGATATGCTCAAATACATCATCACTGCCGATAAAGCGGCTTTCGTAGGGAATCGGCTCAGGGTAGCCGTATTCCTGTCCCGCCAGATGCACGCGGCACATGTCGGCATATACATCGAACAACGGCGTGCGGTTATAGGGAGAACGGCGGGGGAGTTTCAGCTTTTCAGCCATGAGGTTGAGCAGCGTGGTTTTGCCTGAGCCGTTGCCTCCGTACAGAATGGTGATGTTCTGCATCTGCAGCGCAGGCAGAGGGGAATCGAATACCTTGAACGGGTAACAGTGCTGCGTGCAGAACTCGTGAAAACGATAATTGAGGAATTGTTCCTCCTCATCCAGAGTGGGAATACTGAACTGTTCCAGGTATATTATCGGGGGGATTGCAGGGTATGGGGGAATGGCGGCCATGGCAGCAGTGAGGATAATGCGCTTTTGATGTGTGAACTA
>JAFNWZ010000353.1 GCA_017379255.1 Akkermansia sp.
AATGAGGCAGGGATACCCCACATCCATGGCCAGTTGCAGAATCACATTATCGTGCTCCGGCGCGATGGCTTTCTTGTAGCGCAGCCAGAAACCGATACCAAAGAACACAAATACCGGAATGGCAGCAAAAAAGGAATTCAGAACGAGGTCAAACATGGCTGATCTGCGGGTATCCTATCATGTTCCGCCCAGAGTGGCAAGCCTTAGTCATTCAGACGCTGCACCAGTTTCACAAACCGCCAGAGCAGATAGCCCCCGCTGACGGCCAGCAGCAAGGCATTCCCTGCCCCGGCCGACACCTGCACCCTCATAAATGAATACCCAGCCACCGGAACCGACAGCGTGCACAGGCAGAAATGCAGCACACTGCGAGGACGGAGCAATACCCCGAACACAGCATACATCACCAGCGCCGCCCCCAGAAACACATAGGCCCACAGGCGGTGGTACTCCACCAGAGCCGGGTTGGCCGCCGTGAGCCAGGCCTGCATGACCGCCGACATCAGCAGGTAGAGGGAAGCCAGAAAAGCAATCACACAGAACACCTTGCGCCACATGACGGCATTATACCCGCCAACTCCTGCCATAACAAGCCCAAATGTCTTGCAGGATGCCGCCCAGTGTGCGATACTTGCCCCATGCAGCACGAGGTTCATGTATGTTCTAATGGGTTCACCGCAGTAGTGGCACCGCAAAAGGCATTCCCGCTGGTATCCATGCAGGTGTGGATTCAGACCGGTTCCATGCACGAAGGCGAGCACCTGGGCGCAGGCCTTTCGCACCTGCTGGAGCACATGGTATTCAAAGGAACTAGCGAATATTCTGCCCGCCAGCTGAACGAGCGCGTGCCGGAGCTGGGCGGCATGTGGAACGCCTACACCAGCACCGACCGCACCGTCTTCTACATTGACGGGCCAGCGGCGCACTGGCGCGAGTTCCTGCACCTGCTGGCACAGCTCACGCTGCACCCGGCCTTCCCCCGCGATGAATGGGAACGCGAGCGCGATGTCATCCGCCGCGAGATGAGCATGTACAACGACGACCCGCAGGACACCGCCTACCACACCCTCATCCGCACACTCTACAAAGTTTCTCCCCGCCGGCTGCCGGTCATCGGCACCCGGGATGCATTTGATGCCCTGAGCTACGAAGACATGGTGAATTACCACCGCGAGCGCTATGCGCCGGGCAATATGTTCCTCTGCGTGGCGGGCGATGTGGACACCAGCGAACTCTTTGCCGCAGTAGATGAAGAATTCGGCAAAGCGGCAGCCACCCCGGCCAGGCCGGTAGTGCCGGTGGCCGAGCCCCGCCAATGGGGGCCGCGCACCCAACGCTGCGAATTTGCCCAGCCCACCAGCACCCTCATGCTCGCCTGGCGCACCCCCTCCTCCAACCACCCGGACGCCGCCGCACTTTCCATGCTGGGCTCCATTCTGGGAGACGGGCGCTCGGCCTGGCTCTACAAACGCTTTCACGATGAACTGGGCCTGGCGCACGATGTATCGCTCATGCCCATTCCCGACCGCACCGGGGAAGGCGCGCTGGTGCTGGAGTTCGATGTAGACCGCGACAAGCGCGATGCACTGCGCGATGCCGTGCTGGAATTCATTGCCGGGCTGCCGCAGGCCGATTTCGACGAAGCGCGCCGCCGCTCCCGGCGCATGATGCTCACCGGGCGGCTGCGCGGGCTTTCCACCGTGCAGGGCGTGGCGAATGTGCTGGGCATGTCATGGCATCTGAGCCGCAACCCCCGCAGCATGGAGGAATGGGATGCCGCGCTCTCCCAGGTCAGCAATGCAGACATCGCCCGCGCAGCTGCCACATACTTCACCCCCGAACGGCTGGTGGAAGTGAGCGTGGACCCCACCGGCAGCAATACCGCAGAACAAGCAGACAACGCCAGCGCAGACAACAACGCCCCGGAAATCCACACCCTGCCCAACGGGCTGCGCGTCGTCACCCGGGTAGATAAACGCGTACCCATGGTCTATGCCGAAATCGTCTTCGGCGCAGGCAGCCAGACCGAAACCGCCGCCAATGCCGGCATCAATTCCCTGCTGGCCGAATGCCTGCTCAAAGGCACCACCACCCGCAGCGCCGCCCAGCTGGCAAACGAGGTGGAAAACCTGGGTGGGGCTATCTCCAGCACCGCAGGCAACAACACCTTCAACCTTTCCATCCGCGGCCTGGCAGAGGATTTACCCACCCTGCTGGAACTGCTGGCAGATGCTGCGCTGCACCCCACCCTGCCCGCCGAGGTGGTGGAAACCGAGAAAAACGCCATGGTGGCCGATATCATGGACGCCGAGGAAGCCCCCGCTGCGCTGGCCTTCCGCCGCCTGCGCCGCCTGTGTTTCGGCAATGTTTCCTACGGCAACCACCGCGATGGCTATGTGGAAAGCGTGCAGAGCCTCACCCGCGATGCCCTGCTGGCACAGCATGCCCGCCTGGTGTGCGCGCAGAACGCTGTGCTGGCCGTGGCAGGCGATATTGACCCCGCAGCCGTGGTGGCAACCGCCGCAGAACTCTTTGGCAACATGCCCGCCGGTATGCCTGCCGGGCGAACCGCCACCCCCGCCCAGATGCCCGCCGATGCCACAGAAACGCTGGACAAGGAGCAGGCGGTGATTGCCCTGGCCGTGCCCGCCTCCACCGCGCTTTCCGACACAGCCCCTGCCCAGCTGCTCTTCGAGGAATGGTGCCGCGACATGGCGGGACCGCTCTTCGATGAAATCCGGGAAAAACGCGGCCTTGCCTACTACGCCGCAGCGGCCTCCCTGCTGGGGGTGGATGCCGGCTGCCTGTATTTCTACCTGGGCACCGCCCCGGAGCAGGCCGCCGAAGCCCGCCGCGTGCTGGAAGCCACCCTCAACCGGCTGGCACAGGAAGGCATGCCCGCCGATGCACTGGAACGTGCCCGCTCCACCGCCCTCACTGCCCGCGTGCTGGCCCTGCAGAGCTGTGGCAAGCGCTGCAGCGGCATGGCGGTGAACACCCTGCTGGGACTGGGCGCAGATTATGACGACCGCGTGCCGGAAATGCTCCGCGCCGTCACCCCGGAGAGCATGAACCGCTTCCTCGCGCAAATCCTCTCCCCCGCCGCCACCCGCACCTGGATTACCGTGCGGCCATAAGTCTGTCCTGCGGACGAACTACACCCAGAATCGTGCGGGGGCATTCACCCCACGCTGGTCCACATAGCGCGTTCTCAGCAGCGTGGCATCCCGATGCCCAATCTCCACCTGCAGCTCCGCGTAGCTGCGGAAGTGGCTCAGGTGGTAGCTCGCAAAGGTGTGCCGCAGCGCATCCTGCGGCCATTTCCTGCCGCAGCCCCAGCCGGAGGTGCGGCGCAGCTCCCGCCAGTGCCGCAGCCAGTTGGGTGAGCATATCTTTTCATTTTCCGCGCGTTTGTGTGCCCGCAGAATCCTCTGCAGCGGCCTGTGAATCGTCACCCGCCGCGCGCCACCCGTCTTGCTGTGGCGGGGCAGGATGTAAATCGCCCGCGCCTGCAAATCCACCTGCGCCCAGGTCAGCCGCGCCACCTCATGCGGGCGGATTCCGGCGTAGAGCATCATGCCCACCGCCGCCGCGCAGCTGCCGCCCTGGTAGGTCTCTGCCGTGGTGGTCAGCTGCTCAATCTCCTGCGGCGTCAGAACCGGCACGGGCTGCTCCACCACCCTCGGCGCCTCCACCCGCGCCACCGGGTTCGCATCGCACCAGCCCCGCTTCACCGCCGTGCCGAATACCCCGCTGAGAATCAGCCGCGCCTTCTGCCGCTGCCGGGGTGTATAAAACGCCTGTTCAATGTATTCCGCGCACTCCTGCGGCGTGATGCCCCGCACCCGCCGCTTTGCCAATCCCTTGCAGCGCAGCATGAATCGCCGCGTAAAGTAGCGGAAATCGTAGAGTGTCCGCGTCCGCCTGTCCTTCCGCGCCTCCAGCGCCGCCTCCACCGCCTTTTCAAAGCTCACGGTGCGCTCCTGTTGTTTCAGCATATCTGCCCCCGCGGCAAGGCATTTTCTTGCCCTGCG
>JAFNWZ010000032.1 GCA_017379255.1 Akkermansia sp.
GTTAGCGCGGGGTGGAGCGACGAAGTCGCGGAACCCCGGGTTAAACAATAAAACAACCAAAACCCCGAACGCAGTGAGTGGGTGACAGAAAGCTAAGCATCAACATAAAGCGTCGCATTCTGTCACCCGTTCCACGGGTTCTTGTTATTTTTTTTGAGGTAGCAGGCGCTGCGCGTGCTAACGCACGCTTGCACCTGCCTAACATCTGTCGCCCACTACCGTGGGCTATGAATTTCGCTCGCTTTGCTCGCCGATAGATTACAATTTACGAAACTTTGGGACACATGTGGCTTGTCAGGCCTGTATGCATCTGCTAGCATAGGAGCGATGCTCTGCCGCCTTTCCACCGCCCTGCTTCTGCTGCTGCCGCTCTCATGCCGCAGCGTCAATTCACTGAACAACGAGTTTCTTGCCGCCGCCGCCAGTGCCGACCAGCAAAGCATGCAGCAACTGCTGCAGGAGGGCGCCTCCCCCAACGCCACGCGCCATGGCGGAGAAACTGCACTCGGTCTTCTCATCAGCCAATACAAGCGCAGCCACGAGGACCGCCGCAAACGCATTGAAGACACCGCCACGGAGCTGCTTGCCAGCGGGGCCGATGCCAATGCCCTGCACCATGGTTTCACCCCGCTGCAGATAGCCACCGGGCAAGGCAGTGAAGCGATTGTCTCCCGGCTGCTGACCTACGGCGCTGAGCCGGATCTGGAAACCCGCGCCGGGTTCGCACCCATCTGGCAGGCCGTGCTTGATAACAACTACCAGATAGGGCGCATCCTTCTGCAAGCAGGCGCGAATCCCAATGCGCTCAATGAGAAGGGGCAGACTCCGCTGCAATACCTCCGGTCAAAAGGATTCCAGAAAACCAGGCTCATGCTCTACCTCCGCCAGCATGGCGGGCAGTAAAACAAGCCTCAGGGTTCCCGGATGGATTCATCCATCGCCTTGATGAAGGGATGCATAAGATAGGAAATCACCCTTCTCTCACCTACTTTTATTTCTGCACGCAAACGCATGCCGGCACTCTGCCACAATTCCGGAGCCACTTTATCCAATGCACCAGAAACGGCCAGCCGGGCGCGGAACTGAGGACGCCGGCCCCCTGTTGCCGCAAGTGAGGAATCAGATTCCTGCTCAAGGTTTGCGTTGGATTCATACGTATCTGCAGATATAAAATTCAACGTACCCTGCAATGTACCATATTGCTGGAAGGGGAATGCATCCAATTTCAGCCGGGCCACATCCCCCTTGCGGAGCATGCCTACATCCTTGGGCAGAATATCCACCTCTGCTTCGAGGGGCGCATCCATGGGAATAAGGGTGATGAAGGCCTCGGCCTCGCGCACGGCTGAGCCCTCCTGGTATGGGGCAATCTCATGCACAACAGCCCGGCACGGGGCTTTAAGGCTATCCACAGATACCAGATATTCTGACTGCTGAATTCTCTCCTGCAGAACACATATCTGCAGCTCAGCCTCGGCCAGCTCCTCATTTATCTGCTTAATCCACTCTGCCCGGAAAGTTTCCAGCTCAGCCCTGGCGGTCTGGCACATCTGCTCATCTTCCACAAGCCGTGCCCGCTGGTTTTCCACCTCGATTTCATTTCCCATACGCTGAATGCGTGTATTAAACACATCGACCATGGCCGTCATCCCCTTTTCTGCAAGGTCTGTATACATTTTTTCAATGCGGTTCACGGGTACCATCATCTCCTCATACTTATCCAGGGAACGCCCCATGGAGGCAGAGGTCGATAAATAACGGTTCACACTCGTCTCCAGGTAGAGCACGCGCTTGGCATAATAATCGCGCCGCGAGGCAAACAGCTCCTGCTGCCGGATACCCGCTGGAGTTGCACTCAGCTCAGCCGGTAAGGCCACCACCTCTGCCCCGGACTTTTCTGCACTCAGGCGAGCCACCAGGCATCTGTAATAGGCCAGCTGCTCCTTCAAATTACGCAGTTCAGCTTCATTGACCGTGGTATCCAGCTCCACAAGGGTCTGGTCTTTCTCTACCAGCTGCCCCACACGAACCAATACATTCTTAATCACCGTGCGTTCCAGTGGCTTCATGGTAATGTTCGGGCGCGAGGTCACCAGTTTCCCCTCTGCCGCAACGACTTTATCTACCTTGGCCACACATGCCCAGCCAACAGCAACCACCAGCATCAGCACAATCACCCAGAGCACACAATGCGCAGGCAGCGGGCATTTGCGGGTTTCAAGCCAGATGGATTCCGGTTCGCATGCTGCGATATCGGCATCCGTCAATTCCTTCATTTTCTTCTTTTTTCGGCTCATGGTAATTAATCCTCCTCTGTTCCCATCTGCTGCTGCCAGAAACTTGCATACAACCCATCCTTGGCCAGCAGCTGCTTGTGGGTGCCGTGTTCCAGAATAGCCCCCTTCTCCAGCACCACAATATCATCCGCACGGCAGAGAATAGAAAGGCGGTGCGAAATAATAAAGACAGTGCGATTGCGGGCAATCTGCTTCAAATTCTTCCGTATGAGGGTCTCACTCTCCGGGTCAAGGGCGCTGGTGGCCTCATCGAATATCAGAATACGCGGATTGGGCAGCAACGCGCGGGCAATGGCCAGGCGCTGCCGCTGGCCGCCTGACAAATTGCTGGCGTTTTCTTCCAACATGGAATCATATCCACGCGGCATATTCTGAATAAACTCCTCAGCACCAGCCACACGGGCAGCGTAGATGACCTCCTCCATCGTTGCATCCTTCTTGGTGAGTGTAAGGTTCTCACGTATTGTGCCATGGAAGAAGTAATTATCCTGCAGAACCACGCCGATATGCGAGCGCAAGTGCGCACGGTCAATCTCCCGCAGGTCAATACCGTCGTACTTGATGACGCCCTGCTGCAGGGGATAGAGACCTTGCATCAGCTTTGTAACCGTCGTTTTGCCGGAACCGCTCCGGCCCACCAGCCCCACCGTGGAGCCAGGCTGGATGCGGTAGGTAAAATCACGAATGGCGGGAGGTGCATCCGGCAGGTATTGGAAGCGTATATTCTCGAACGAGATTTCACCACGCAGCGGCTGGCGTATACCACCGCCGACCTGCTCATCGCGGGCATTCATCACCACACCCAGCATGCGGACAGAAAGTGAGGTCTGCTGGTATTCATGCACAAGCCCCACAATGCGCACCAGAGGCCCGGTCACGCGCCCTGCCAGCATGTTGAACGCAATCAGCGCACCCACAGAAATCTCTGCATCAAACACAGCCAGAGCACCCACCCAGATGATGCATACCCCCATGAGGCGCTCCAGCCAGTGGCTCAGCGTACGCGCCGTCATGGAAATCTTGGCCACATTGAAATAACGCGAAATAGCATACGCAGCGGTATCATTCCACTTGCGCTGCAGCACGGGCTCCAGCGCCAGCGATTTTACCGTGCGCACACCATGAATCGTCTCCACCAGCATACCCTGCCGGCGGCCTTCTGCCTGGTACAACTCCTCCAGCCTGCGCTGGAACGGCTTAATCAGTACCGCAATCACCACCGCCATGAGAAGCGTGAACAGCAGAACGACTGCGGTTAGTTTTGCGCTGTACCAGAACAACACAGGCAGGAATACCACCAGCGAAATCAGCTCCAGCAGACTGAAAAACAAGCTACCTGAAAGGAACTGGCGGATTTTCTCCGTCTGCTGCATGTGCTTGATCAGCACACCACTGGATATACGTTCGTAGAAATCAACCGGCAGATTCAGCAATTTGCGGAATGTTTTGGTCGCCAGGCGTATATCAATCCGGTTGGTAGCAAAAATCAACAAGTAATTCTGCAAAAACTCCAGAACCGCATTGAACACCAGGGCCGCACAAACCGCAATGCCCAGCACCGTCAGCGTGGTGTAGCTCTGGTGCACCAGCACTTTATCCACCACCAACTGGAAAAACAACGGAGTCACCAAGCCGATGGCGCTGATGGAAAGTACCGCCAGGGCCACCTCTCCCAGCAAGCGCTTCTGGCGGGCAAACTCCGGCACAAACCACAGCAGGCCGAAGGGTCTGTTCTCATCCAGCAGGGAGAACACGCGCTTGAACAACACAACCTCCCCGGTGTATCCGGACTCATAGGCCTCACGGGTAATCCACTCCATTGCTGGCACCTGCCCCTCTGCATGGGGCGTGGGATCCCACACGCCCAGCAACAGCGGCAAATCCCCGGCCTCGGGGGCATCTGGAGCAGGCGCTGCTTCCCGCATACCGCAGAGAACCACACCTTTTCCCTCAGGGGTAATGGCAACGCAGGGGAAAATATGCTCGCGTTCCTCCAGCGCAGCCCACTTCATGCGTCCCTTGCGCGACTTCAGCCCCAGGTCATCCCCCATCTTACAGAGCAGGCTCAGGCTGGGCTCTTCCTCCACGGCATATTCATGCAGCAGGCGGCGCACATCGGCATCCAGGTTATGGTGGCGGCAGATGCTTACCAGGCAGTACAGCAAGGTATGGCGGCCATCTGCGGCAAAGTTCTGGTTAGCAAAGTTCCGCAGAAACAACGCGCGGCCGCCCCAGGCTTTCTGCAATGCTTCAACCTTCAGGAATATCACCTTGCCCGACTCGCGGCTCAACGGGTCAAAAACAGCATAATGCTCTTCCTCACCAGCAGCGCCGCGGCGGCAGCCCAGGAAAATCACCCAGTTCCCATTCGTCAGCTCCAGCACCACCGGAGAACCAAAATGAGTTGCCAGTTCATCCACGCTCACATCATCCCGGAGCTCCGGCTTCAGGCGCAACTTCTCCAGCACCTCCTGCACCCGCTCCGCGGAATCCACAGCGGAACCGCCCATCAGCGCGTCCACATTCCCGGCATCAGGCACCAATTTCACGAGCTCTTCCAGACACGCGCGTGCCGTCTGCTCTGCCTCGGTCATAGTCATATCGTCTCTCTATCAGGAAAAATTAGGAGAAGCTGCCGCCTTCGGCTGTGTTTTCGCTTCCGGGGCGCGGCTCACCACCCCCTTCTTCTCCAACTCATCCACAAAGCGCTGCATCACAGAAAACGCCCGCACGAAGGCGGCCGGTGTCATCACCAATTGCTGGTCTACCTCGCGGGGCAGCATTTCGCTTCCGGGCGCAGGGCTCCCGGTAAGGTGGAATAAATCTAATCTCACCATGCCGCCCGCAAGGGAAACATTTTCCAGACCATCTGCATATATAAACTGCTTCATTTTACTAAAAACTTTAACAAATCACTTTCTATTGCTGAAAAGTCTACCAGATATAAGTTTCTCTGCATAGTAGAAAATGTGTTATCACCGCTCATCATGTCACACTAACAAGCAAAAAGAAAAGCCTCCCCGCGCAGGCTTAATCTGCTGCGCGGGGAGGCTGAAATACCAGCATCAGATGCCGGAACCGGCTATCGCATA
>JAFNWZ010000033.1 GCA_017379255.1 Akkermansia sp.
GTCAACGGACAAGTTTCTGAACTTGCCCTCTGTGAGGCTTGTGCCCGGGCCAAAGGTTTGTTTGACCCTCAGTCTCTCACCTTTGCCGAGAAGTTTTTCCCGGAGGAGTTCAAGAACCGTCTGGATAAACTGGTGCGGGAACTCACCGCCGGCGAGTCTTCCGCAATAAAAGCCCCGGCGGGGCGGAACATCCTCAGCAGCTGCCCTGTATGCGGATTCAAGATTGATGATTACCGCCGAACCGGACATTTAGGATGCCCGGATTGCTACAGCGTTTTTGCCCGCGAGCTGGACCCTGCCGCAGTGGCTGTGGAAGAAGAATCCGATGAACCCGCAGCCATTACCCGCGCCCGGCTCGAAAAGGAACTGCAGCAGGCCATAGCCTGCGAAGATTACGAACGTGCCGCCACCCTGCGGGATCAGATTAACACACTACCCCCGGCTCACTCATGAAGTTCGAATCCCTTCTCAGAGCACCCCATCTCTGGAATCCAGACAGGAACACCACTGATGGCGTGGTCTTCGGCAGTATTGTGCGCATGGTACGCAATCTGCCCGACTACCCATTCCCTGGCTGGAGCACAGAGGAAACACGCGCCGCAGTAGCCTCGCGCATTCTCCCGGTCATCAAGGAAATCCGCGGATTTAAAACTGCTTTTTGCGCGGAAATGCCCGAGCTGGGCTACGGGCAGCGCCGCGCCCTGCTCACCCGTAAGCAACTGACTCCCTGCATGGCAGCGCGCCAGGACGGCTGCCATGTGGTCATTCCCCCGAAAAAAAATGTCTTCTTCATGGTGAATGAGGAGGAACACCTTGTGGTTCATGTCTTCAATAACGGGCTCGATTTTGACTCCGGTCTGGATACGCTCAGCTCGCTCGATGAGCTCCTCAGCGAGCACCTTGCCTTTGCCTACAACGAAAAGAACGGATACCTGACCAGCATTCCCTCCGAAGCTGGTGACGGCCTGCAGCTGTACTGCCTGCTGCACCTGCCGGGGCTTACCTGTGCCAACATGATGAACCAGGTTACCAAGGCACTCGAAAAGCTGCATGTAAGCATATCTCCGTATTTTTCTGATGCGCAGGATGACACCGGCCATCTCTTTGTCCTCTTCTCCATTCCCGGGCCTGAGGGCAGCATAGATGAGCTGCAGGAAAACTTCCAGGATGTGGTGCACCACATCGTACACCGCGAGCTGCAAGTGCGCCGCAAGCTGCATGCCGAACCCGGCCTGCACCTGCAGGATGCCATCGGCCGGGCCTACGGATTGCTCACCAACTGCCACCGTCTCAGCATCAAAGAGCTGCGCGATGCCATTTCGCTTCTGCGGCTGGGTACACTACAGGGCATCATCTGCTGGGATGAAGGAGAGCGCGCCATGCTGGTAGCGCTTCACCTCTTTGCGCTGGACCAGGCCACCATCACCGCACTGGCAGAAGAGAACGGAGACCCCTCCCTCTGCATCCGCCGTGCTGCCTCAGCACGCGGATTCCTTAACAACCACCCTCACCATTTTTCTGAAACAACCGCATGAATAACAACTTTACCCCACGCGCCCAGCAGGTTCTCAACATCGCACGCCGCGAGGCAGACCGTTTCCACCACAACTACATAGGCGCCGAACATGTGCTCCTGGGCCTGCTCAAGCTTGGTCAGGGCGTTGCCATCAGCGTCATGGAAAACGCCGGGGTCGATGTCGCAGATCTGACCGCCAAGATTGAGCAAAGCATCGTACCCGGCGCCGCCGCAGCCGAAGGCTCCCTGCCCTACACACCCAGAGTGCGCAAGATGCTGATTCAGGCCGGAGAAGAAGCCAAGAAGCTCAAGCACACCTATGTCGGCACAGAGCATCTCCTCCTGGCCATGCTCAAGGATGAGGATGGCCTGGCCTGGCACAGTCTGGTTTCTTTCGGTCTGACATACGATACCGTGCGCCGCGGCGTGATAGAGGAAATCACTCCGGGATTCGGCATGGATTCCCAGAGCAATGAACCGCCGCCCGGTGACTCCAACCGCCCCCGCCGCGATGAAGAAGAGGAGGAAGACAGCAATGCTTTCCTCCACCACCAGACGGCCGGTAACAATGGAGCCGCTTTCCGCAATAATTCCAACACGCCCGCGCTGAGTGCCTTCGGGCGTGATCTGACGGCCCGCGCCGCCGCAGGCGAAATGGACCCGGTCATCGGCCGCCAGGCGGAGCTGGAACGCATCATCCAGATTCTCTGCCGCCGCACCAAGAACAACCCGGTGCTGCTCGGTGAGGCAGGCGTGGGTAAAACGGCCATCATTGAAGGCCTGGCGCAGATGATTGCCGCGGGAGATGTGCCGGAATTCCTGCTCGGAAAACGCCTGATTTCGCTTGATATGGCGCTCATGGTGGCTGGCACCAAATACCGCGGACAGTTCGAGGAGCGCCTTAAGGCCGTCATGGATGAAATCCGCAAAGAGAAGAACATCATCCTCTTCATTGATGAGATTCACACCCTCATCGGCGCCGGCTCTGCAGAAGGCACCATGGATGCCTCCAACATCATCAAACCCGCCCTTTCCCGCGGTGAGATGCAGGCCATCGGCGCCACCACGCTCAACGAATACCGCAAGCACATCGAAAAAGACGCCGCATTCGAACGCCGCTTCCAGCAGGTGCAGGTGCAGGAACCTTCGGTGGAGGACACGGTGCAGATTCTCAAGGGCATTGCTCCGCAGTACGAAAAGCACCACCATGTGCACTACACGCCCAAGGCGCTGGAAAGTGCCGCCTTCCTCTCGAAGCGTTATCTGACCGGGCGTTTCCTGCCGGACAAAGCCATCGACCTCATGGATGAGGCGGGGTCGCGCATGCGCGTATCCATCATGACCCGTCCCGCCGATATCAAGCGGGAGGAAGGAGAGCTCCGCCGCATGGAAAGCGCAAAGCGGGAGGCGGTCAGCATGCAGGATTTCGAAACTGCTGCCCGCCTGCGCGATTCCATCAAGGCACTGGAAGCCAGAATCGGAGCCTCCGTCGCCGACTGGAAGAACGCCATGGATTCCAATTATCTGGAAGTCACCGAGGATGACATTATGGCGGTTGTTTCCAAGTGGACAGGCATTCCCCTGGCCCGCATGGAGGAGAAGGAAACAGAAAAACTCCTGCGCATGGAGGAAGAGCTCAAGAGCAAGGTCATCGGCCAGGATATCGCCTGCTCAGCCATTTCCCGCGCGCTGCGCCGCAGCCGGGCCGACATCAAGGACCCGCGCCGCCCCATTGGTTCATTCCTCTTCATGGGGCCCACGGGCGTAGGCAAAACCTACCTGGCCCGGAATCTGGCCGAAATCATGTTCGGCACATCCGAAGCGCTCATCCAGGTGGACATGAGCGAATACATGGAAAAATTCAGCACCAGCCGTCTTATCGGCTCGCCTCCCGGCTATGTGGGGCACGATGAAGGCGGCCAGCTGACGGAGAAAATCCGCCGCCGCCCGTACGCAGTCATTCTCTTCGACGAAGTGGAAAAAGCCCACCCGGATGTCATGAACCTGCTGCTGCAGGTGCTGGAGGAAGGCTGCATGACCGATTCGCTCGGCCGCAAAGTCAACTTCAGCAACACCATCATCATCCTCACCTCCAACGTGGGCGCCAGTCTCGCAGACCAGCGCAGCAGCATGGGCTTCAGCACCACCAGTGAGGAGGATGACTACGACAGCATGAAGGAGAAGATTACCGAGGCGGCTAAAAAACACTTCCGCCCGGAATTCATCAACCGTTTTGACGAGCTCATCGTCTTCCGCATGCTCAACCGCCCCGACCTCGA
>JAFNWZ010000354.1 GCA_017379255.1 Akkermansia sp.
CCTGCGCCGGATACTCTCGTCCAGTGTACTCAACATAATTATTTATCCTCTGTCATTTCCGGGTGTGATAATTCCGCTTCGCTGTATTGATCGGGGTAGGGAGAGACGACCCGGTTCAACACATGCTGAATCAGCACCGCATCCTCCTTATTCCGCCGCAGCGAACGGCAGAATGCCACCAGGTTCTCAATATGCTGGTCACGGTTCTTACCGATTTCCGCCAGCAGGGTAAGGCGCGCCAGTTCGCACGCCAGTGCCTCGCCACGCGTATAGGTTTCCGGGTGCCGGGATGCCAGGAAATACGACAAGCGGCTATCCTGGAACAACTGCATGAACAGCTCCAGGTTATCCACATCTTCCTGCGACCCCTCTTTCCAACGCTCGGCACTGACCGTGCGTTCCGATACCAATTCATTCATGCGGTAGGCCACCTGTTGCTCGCGCCTGTACTTATTGGTCTTATAATCGTAAGAAGTCAGATTCTTTGTGCTGA
Source organism: Akkermansia sp. (assembly GCA_017379255.1). Classification (GTDB taxonomy): domain Bacteria; phylum Verrucomicrobiota; class Verrucomicrobiia; order Verrucomicrobiales; family Akkermansiaceae; genus Akkermansia. The sequence continues at coordinate 494 of JAFNWZ010000354.1, forward strand.
ATTCCCGCAGCGGAATCATGGCATGCAGGTATTCCTCGCGGGCCCGGACCTGGCGGGTAGGCAGCAGGGGAATACCATCTGCGCTGTGCAGTACATACGGCGTGCGCTGGCGCGGGTTATCGGCATCGGGCTCGCCCGGCATCAGGCGCACCATGTGTTCCGGGTATTCATTGCAGCGGTAAACCGTAACATACTTGAGTTTATCTATATCAATATCCCCGGGGCGTAATCCTCCCAGACGCACCCCGCAGACCTCCAGGGGCTCATCATCCGAATCCTGGCACCGCTCACTCAACTGCTCGAATACCTCCAGCATCGGCTTGAGCGCGTTTTCCGGCTGCCAGTCCTCATTCAACCCACCCGGGCGCATACCATCTGTACCACCATAGCGGTTATTTTTCCACCAGATGCCAGCGTCATCCGTAAACGGGATATCTGTTACCTGGCGCCGCAGCTCGGTAAGCAGGCGGATGGCAGGCATCACGCGGGCATCTGCGGCGCATTCCTCCGGCAGGGACTCCGCTTTTTCCAGGGTAAACCCATTCCTGACCAGGATGGGAGTGCCATAGCGAGCGTCCACATATTTCAGGAACACGGGATGTGTCGGGTTCTGCAGGTTCACGGGGTCAAGCACCATGCGGTTAATATCTGAGCCGCCTCGGGTTTCCACGCCATACCCATGCAGGGCCGGATACTCTTTCAACACCGCTGAAAGCTCCTGCAATGCCTGCTCCACCGGGCGGTCTCCGCATAAATCCTGGATTTCAGACGACAGCTCCGTCCGCCGTTCCTCCGGCAGCATGTTCCAGGCGCGGGCGGGGTCTTCCAGCAGGTTCCAGAACGACTGCCCCGCCGCGCGGAACGCACCAGCGCCGCCCATGGCGTAGCACCAGCCCTGCTCATAGCGGCGGCTCTCATCCACAGTATACGCGTTGCGCATCATATTCTCCAACGTCACCGTTCTGCCCTGTTTCAAGGCCTCGCGCATTGCCACCACCCGGGGAATGCGGAATTTCACCTCATTGGCCGCCGTTCGGTTGGCATGCATCGTCTTTTCATGGCGCAAGGCGGCCACGTTCTCCGGCTCTCTGAACTCGCTGAACGGGGTCGTAAGAAACCACTGTTTCACCGTATTCGGCAGCGGGGCAGATTCCAGATTGGCCAGCATGTATTCCAGGTTCAGATCAGTCATGTGCTCAGCAAGAATGCGGTTCATTTTCCCGCGGTCACCGCGGAAAAACGGCCCACCGTTTTTCTTGATGAACTCCCGGCGGTGAAGTCTGGACATGTGGGTAAAGTTCACACGGCGGTCAGTTCCTATCGCGATGATGGAATCCAGTTCCTTCTGCGTGATTGACTTGTTCTCCACCAGGGCCTGCCCCACTTCCTGCGGAGTCACCCAGCCGGAAATCAGCATGCGGTTCCAATAGGTGGTAAAGCGGGTTTTCACCAGATCCAGCGGTGTTATCACCTGCCCGTGCCGCACCAGATACATGCCGGAATCCGGCTCTATCTCCTTAGTTATAGCGTTGACTTTCTTACCCTTGTAGTGCTTCCAGTGCTCATCATGCAAAGAGAATTCCAACCCCACCCCATACTGGGTGGAATCGCCCAGCCAGAGAGAACAGAGGTCTCGTGCAGCGGTGTTCCCCAGATGATCAAACCCGACAAAGCGTTTCATGGTCAGCGGAATCAAGCGCCGGCGCTCAAAGATTTTCTTACTCCAGGCATCCTTACTGTAAGCGTCCTGCATGTAGCGGGTCAGCAGATTCAGCCCGGTGGGAAGGAATGAAATCTGCACATTTCCCACCAGATTATTCACCACATGCCCCGCGCCTTTCATCCACGGAGAATAACGGCCATCCGGGCATTTGATACGCAGCAGTTCCTTGCCGTTACCATCTGTCGTGGCTTCCATCTTATATCCGCTCAGCGCCATATAGTTCTCAAACACATTTCTGCTCTTGTCCAGGCGGCGTATATTATCCGCCACATTTGCCATCTTGCGGTTCAGCTTCACCGGGTTCCAGATACTGTCATCCACATGGCCGTTGAACTCGCGCTGCATCAAGTGGGAATAAGCCTCCTCCGGTTTGTACCCCATGGAAAGCAGCGTCTGGAAATCGCGCGTATGTGGCAGAAGCTCCAGCAGGGATTCACCGCACACGCGGGCAGACACCAGACTGCGGTACATTTCCTGAAGCTGCGGGCTATCCTTTTTATTGACATAGCGCATCTTGGTGTAAGCCTTATCCTTCACCTCGCGGATGGTTGCTTCACTTGTCTGGTGCAGCCACCGCGGGGCATGGCGGGCTCCGCGCCTGCGGTTCAGGTAAAACTTCTCCATCTGCTCATTAAACAGCTTGAAAGAATCCTCCACCGACATACCGTTATTAACACAACGCATCATGGCCTTGCAGAACTCACTCACATACATGCGGCGGGTGGCTTCTGTCTTCTGGCGTGCTTCCTCTATGCTGTTGTAGGAATTCATCAGGCTGGTCGGGGTTTCCACATTCATGAGCAAGCGGTAACTATTATCCAGGATTTCACGGGTTCGGTCTGCCGTCAGCACCCGGAGTGACTCCTCCTGGTAAGGGTGGTAATACCCATCCAGACGCAGGTAGTACGGCACGCCTTTCCACTTATCCTTCAGCACCTCCATGTATTGCTTATTCACTTGCTTGAGCTCCGCGTGCGGCATGGGCACCACACCCTGCCCCAGCTGGCTCCATTCATCCCACAACTTCAGGTACGGAACGTACTTCGATGTGGCAGAGGGTATCTGTTTGGGACCGGGAACACGGGCATACAATTCCTTTACCACCGCGGGGTTGTTGAGGTCTCGCTCCACCACAGTGGGCTTCATGAGTGTATTCACATCGGCCTCGAGATTCAGGAAATCCCGCGCCACTTTAGCATCCCGGAAATCCGGGCCGGAGCCCGTGTTGAGCAATTTCAACGAGCGGATAAACAGCTCCAGAGAACCGAAGCCACCCCAGCGTTTGCTGCTGTACAGCGCCTCTCGCAGCATGTCTGACTGCACATGAATATTCGTCTCCTTGCGGATACGGGACTGCGTGGCCTCATCCACGCCCCAGTCATTCAGAAGGCGCCGGTTATCCACGATGGACTCCGGGGAGCGGAAATGGTGCAGCGACGCACGCCCCGCCGCAATCAGGATGAAGGGCAGGTTCATGGCGGCTTCGCGCATATTCTCCTCCACGTCAACCAGATTGTTGCCGAAGGATTTCCAGTCGATATTGGAGGCTACATTATCCAGCCGGGCGGCTAGTTCCTGCAGGCCCATCTCGCTGACTTGTGCCGCTTTACCCGCCACCAGGAGCTTGGCGTTCTCAATCCCGATGGCCCCCACGGATTTAAGAGCCGCCAGGGAATACTCTGCCGCGCCGGCATTGCGGGCTTTAGCAAAACGATTGATGCAGTTGCTGATCATTTTGGAACCCATCTTGCTCATTCCGTTATAAATTCCCGCCTGAATCCCCCCGGCTAACAGGCCGGCTACGGTCTGCGTTGCATGCCGTCCCTCGGGGGAACGGAGGCGAGCCTCTGCCACCGAGTCACCAAATCCGCTCAAGGTAAGTGCACCAAACCCGGCGCTGCCCATGAAGGCCATCGAAACGTGAGGAACGGCCCCGGCAGCCTCCAGCGCCAGTTTCGCCATAAACGAGCTGTCCTCGCTCAGCTTGATGGGCATGATTTCCCCCTGCGCCACGCTTCGCAACTCATGCAGCGCCTGCAGGCGCTTATCCAGTTTTTCAGCCCCGCTCTGCAGGATATCCGAGTCCATGGTCTTGCCCACTGACTCTGAAACGGCCACGGCTAAATGCCCGGCACCCTGCAGCATGGAGTGTTTCAAATCTTCCGTACCGCGGCGGAATTTGGCCAGCACTTTACCGCCCAGGGTAGTTGGCATATCATCTTCCAGTTCCCGGGTGGATTCCAGCGTCCTGGCCACTTCATATACCCGGGCGCGCTCATCCAGCGGCAGAATTGCCATCTCATCTATAGCTTCCACCATATCCGGGGCATGCTGCAGTAAATCCCCCCAGCCCGAGGGAAGCGATTCAGTAGCTTTCAGCATGCGCCACGCGCCAGACACAGCCTCCGCCAGCGGCATATAATGAGAACGCTGGGCCGAGCCCAGGCGGTACGCTTCAACGCCTACACCCAGCGGGTCATCGGTCCCCGGAGCCTCCTCCAGCTGTTCGCCCTTCAACCCGGCATAAAAGCTTTTCTCAAACAAATTCTGCAACTCCTGGTGGCGGGGAGTATCCTGCTGCTGCATCGAAAGCGCGGTATAAATCTCATGTTCCGAATCGCGCACCCCCAGTTCCTTGGCAAGATTACGACGGACGCCCGGCCAGTTGGCACGCACTTCTTCCTTTTTCACATTCTTAAAATCCACCACCCATGAGCGGTTAATGTTGCTCATCAAGCGGTAGTCCCGTTCTTCCGCAGGCGCCGTCTCATCAGCCACTCCGGCCTTGCGGCGCACCGCATCGGGCACCGTATCCGTATTTCCGGTCAGAATACTGTTCCAGTACCGGTTTTTCTCTATCTCCTGCCCCTCATTCAGCCTCTGCAGCAAAGGCGGAGGGTCGAGCGGTACAGGCGGGTTCAGTTTCAGCGACTTATTTTCCGTTATTGTTTCCATAGTCATTAAGCTTCATAGCAGACCCAGTTTTCAGTCTCACTGCGCAGCTGGGTCAGCCAGCGCGTGCAATCTTTCTCCGTTCCGGCGCACTGGCGCTGCAGGGCTTCATTCTGCAAACGTTCCAGAGCCAGCAGAGCCTCCGCGTCCCCCGGGCAGCCCAGATTCCCCTGGCGGTACATATTCCACAAACAACGGCTGATACCAATGCGCTGCTGCTCAGGCAGGGCCGTTGTTGTCTGCAAACGGGCAAGCAAAGCGCGCCGCTGCCCCACAGGCAGGGGAGCCAGCGCAATATCCACCGTAAGGCGTGCATCATCCGCCCCGCTGCGTTCATCAATGCGGCGCTGCCAATCACACACGGCCCCCGCAGCCGGCACACGGGGCGCTGCACGCCACTCCTGCACCTGCTCCAGCGGCAACACGCCGGCAAGCACCGCCTGCTCCAACTCTGCCGCGGCAGGTTCCTTCCCCTGTGCCAGCCCGGCAGCCAGCCCGGCAGCCAGAGAACCCAGCACCTGGTGGCGCGTCTGCTCCACCTCCTGATTCAGCGCGCGCAGTTCCTCCGCATCGGCAGGGCGCTCTTCCTGTTCATCATTCCAGGCGGCCAGGGCCGCGCAGGGCTCCTGCAGCAGGCGTTGCTGCCAGCGGGCATGCAAACTCCGGCTCTGCGCCTGGTCCAGCTGCTGCGGCAGCTGTTCCTCAGGCAGGAAAACGCCGCTCCCCTGCTCCAGCCAGTCGCAGGCGCTCTGAGAATCTCCCTGCTGCACGGCTGAATCCACCTGCTGCTGCCAGTTCCGGCGGGACTGGTGGATGCGTTCCAGCTCCATGCGGCGGCGGCCATCCAGCGAGAACCGGCGGCCATACACCTCGCTCAACTTGCGGGCCTGCTCCCGGTCTTCCCCGCTGTACTGGTTGAGCATTTCCCGCACCCGTGGCTCATAGGCCTGCTGCCAGCTGTAATCCCAATCCCGCACGGGCAGATCCAGCAGCTCTGCCGTTGTTTCCCGGCCTATCTGTTCCAGCGCGCTGGCCATATCAGCCACGCTGCCGGTTTTCTGCACGCGGTAAACAGCATCAGCCAGCTCAGCGGCTCCCGTACCAGCTTCGGCCACCCCCTGCCCCAGCGCCCGGCCAGAGCGGCCCCAGTCATTTAATGCATTGAGTGGCAAATGCACCCCCTGCCGGGGATACGCCAGCATCCCCCATTCTTTCATTCGAATTGCCATGTTGCAAAGCATGGCACGTTATCCCATGCCGGTCAACAAACTCCGAACTTACGGTTGCGCTTTCCGCCCGGCAAACGCAACCGCTCATGGCAATAAATTCATCTCATCGTCAAACACCAGGCGCAGGGGATGCGCCGTGGGAATTTCCAATTGTTCCACCCCGGCCGGGCTCAGACGCCGCAGGTGCATCACCAGCGCACGCAGGCTATTCCCATGCGCCACAACCAGCAAAGAACCAGCTGAATACAACTGCGGACGCAACACCTCCTCCCAGCAGGCGCGCACGCGCCGGTGCGCATCGCTGAGCGATTCGGTAAGCGGCAGCAACTGCGGGGGAACCCCGGCATACCGAGGGTCGCGGGCCAGCAATGCAGCCTCGCTTTCCGGCAACGGCGGGGGCGGGCAATCGTATGCCCGCCGCCAGCGCTGCACCAGATCTTCCCCCATCTCCTGCACCACCTCGCGCTTAAGGCGGCCCTGTAAAACACCATAGTGCTTTTCATTGAGCCGCCAGTCCTTATGCACCGGAACCCATGCACGGCCCAATACCCCCAGCACGATATTGAGGGTATGGATGGCACGCTGCAACACCGAAACACATGCCGCGCCGCAGGCAAAACCACTCTCCTGCAGCCGCCGGGCCGCCAGCTCCGATTCCCGCCGCCCGCGCACAGACAGCGGCACATCTACCCAGCCGGTAAACCGCCCCTCGGCATTCCATTGTGATTCTCCATGTCTCAGCAACACCAGTTCCTTCATGCAGAAAATGATGCATTTCCGCTACTCAATGATTGCAAAACATACAGAATCTGCTAGAATTAACACCGTTATGACCCGCCTGCGTCTTCTTCTCCTTCTGGTTATCAGCTCCGTCATCGGCAGCCTGGCTCTGCTGCTGCCCGGTTGTTTCAAGAACCCGCGCGAACTGGTGCTGGGTGAGTGGCAGGAGGTCAACAAACTCGGCTATGTGGAAGTGACCGATTCCACCGCCCGCTGGCGCGGCGGCAATTACAAAGCTACCTTCCACTACACCTGGACGCAGGATGCCGATGAACCCTACACCGTGGAGGTCTCCCGCAACGGTGAAAAATGGCAGGCAGATATCACCTTCGAATCCGACAACGAGGCCGATGTCTACCTCCACGTGTTTGATAAATTACCCACCGAAGCACAGGACTTCATCCGCCAGAAAAACAAAGCCCGGAACCGCCCGGAAACCGAGCTGCGCATGCGCTTTCGCAGGATTCTGCCCGAAAAGTAAACGAAAACCCCCGAGTTTCGCAGTTTCTTCTTGAAAAACCATGCCCTTTGCGTTAAAACTAGCACAGGGCAATTTTTTATTGCGTCTTTTAGTTTTTCTCAAAAAACAAACACACTTAAACTATGAACACCACATTCAAAATCCATGGGCTCTGCGCCGCAACCCACACCCCGATGAATGCCGATGGCTCCTGCAACCCCAATGCAGTTGACGCACAGGCCAAGTTCCTGGCCAGCCAGGGCATCAAGTCCGTTTTCATCACCGGTTCCACCGGCGAGTCTGCCCACATGCAGCTCACCGAGCGTAAGGAAAACATGGCCGCCTGGGGCGAGGCAGGCAAGAAGTATGGCATCGATGTCATCGTTCACACCGGCGGCAACTGCGTATACGACGGCCGCGAGCTGGCCGCCTACGCTGCCGAATGCGGCGCTACCGGCACCGCCAGTAACTCCCCCTGCTATTTCAAGCCCGGCAGCATCGACCTGCTGGTAGACAGCCTGGCCGTGGCCGCCTCCGGTGCCCCTGAGCTGCCCTTCTACTTCTACGACATCCCCGTGCTCACCCACGTGGGCTTCAACCCCTGCAAGATGATTGAAGCCTGCGCCAAGAAGATTCCGAACTTCGTGGGTGTGAAGTTCACCAACCCCGACCTCGCCCTGTACATGGACGCCCTGAACTACGACGGCGGCAAGTACGACATTCCCTGGGGTGTGGACGAATGGTTCCTCGGCGCTTACGCCACCGGCGCCAAGGGCGGTGTAGGTTCTTCCTTCAACTATGCGCCCAAGCTGTATGATGACATCATGAAGGCCGTAGACGCTGGCGACCTCGCTGAAGCCCGCCGCCTCCAGCAGCTCTCCGTCACCATGATCAACATCATCGCCGGCAAGGGCTACATGGGCTGCTGCAAGTACCTCATGAGTGAATGGACCGGTGTTGACTTCGGCCCGGCCCGCCTCCCCATGGGCAAGCAGGACAAAGCCACCCTCGAAGCCCTCAAGAGCGAGCTCAAGGCCATCGGCTTCTACGACTGGGCTATCTACAAGTAAAGCTTCACCCCGCGTCTCCTCATGGATACAAAAGCACTTGGCGAATTCTACAAAGACAAGCTGCTCAATGAGGTAGCACCGTTCTGGTTCCCCCGTTCCCTGGACAAGGTGAACGGGGGGCTCTACCACTGCTATGCCGCAGACGGCACTCTGGTAGACACAGATAAGAACGTGTGGGCACAGGGCCGCATGGCCTGGATGCTACTGACCTGCTACAACAGCATCGAAAAGAATCCGCTCTGGATGGAATGCGCCGAAAGCGCTCTTAAATTCCTGGAAGAAAAATGCGCTGACCACAAGCTCAACCGCATGTACTTCCACGTGACAGAAGACGGCACCCCCATCCGCATGCGCCGCTACGCCTACAGCGAATGCTTTGCCGCCATCGCCTGGGCTGCCCACTACGGCGCCACCGGCGACCCCCACAGCGCCGAGCGCGCCCGCAACTGGTTCGGTGTCTTTGCCGATATCTTCTTCACCCCCGGCAAGATGAACCCCAAGGGCACCGGCAACCGCCCCGGCGAAAACCTCGGCTGCCGCATGATTATGCTCGTCACCGCCCAGGAAATGCGCCGTTACCTCGGCGAGGAAGGCGGCGTTTACACCGCCTGGATTGACCGCTGCATCGATGACCTGCAGCGCCTCTTCCTGCACGAGGATATTCAGGCCGTTCTGGAAAACGTAGCCCCGGACGGCTCCGTCATCGACCACTTCGATGAACGCGTACTCAACCCCGGCCACGATATTGAAGGCGGTTGGTTTGTGCTGGAGGAAGCACGCTACCGCGGAGGCGACAAGAAGCTCATCGAAATCGGCTGCAAGATGATTGACTGGGCGCTCGCCCGCGGCTGGGACAAGAAGTATGGAGGTCTGCTCTACTACACCGACGTGTACAACAAGCCGGTGCAGGAATACTGGCACAACATGAAATTCTGGTGGCCGCACGATGAAGCCCTCATCGGCACCTGCCTGGCCTATGTCATGACCGGGGATGAAAAGTACGCCGAATGGCACCAGCGCATCCACGACTGGTCTTTCGAGCACCTTCAGGACAAGGAACACGGCGAATGGTTCGGCTACTGCAACCAGGATGGCTCCACCACCAACGGGCTCAAAGGCTCCATGTGGAAATCCTTCTTCCACCATCCGCGTGCCCTCTGGTGCTGCGCCCACTACCTCGGCGCCATTCCCGCACCTACCACAAAATCCTAAATCAACCATATAACATCACATGATTATCGGTATTCTCAACTCCGGCGGTGACTGCCCCGGCATCAACGCAGTCATCGAAGGCTACGTTTCCGCCGCCTATCGCCGCGGGTGGCGAGTTATCGGTTTCCATGACGGTTTTGAAGGCCTCCTGCCTGTGGCAGGAGGCCGCCGTTATGAAACCCTGACCCCCAACAAAACTCACAAAATCCGCGCACACGGCGGCACCATCCTCGGCACCACCAGCACGGGCAACTTCAAGGTAGTCACCAACAAAGTGGGCCGCCGCCAGGTGGATCGCGAGGTCATGGCTAAGGCGAAAAAAACCATCAACGCACTGGGGCTTCAGGCGTTGGCCGTTATCGGCGGCAGCGGCTCTGCCCGCACGGCCAAGCTCCTCTCTGAGGAAGGGCTGCCCGTTATCTCTATTCCCAAAACTATCAACAACGACCTCTGCAGTGACTCCGACTATACTTTCGGTTTCCACAGCGCCGTTTCCGTGGTCACGGAGTCCATCGACCGCATCCGCACCACGGCCAATGCCCACCAGCGCATGATGGTGATTGAGGTCATGGGCGATATGTCCGGCTGGATTGGTCTGTACGGCGGCATTGCTGCAGCTGCGGACGTAGTGCTCATCCCCGAAATCGAGTACGACCTCGACAAGGTGATTGAATGCGTCAAGGCCCGCAAGGCCACCGGGCAGCGAGAAATCATCGTGGTGGTAGCAGAAGGCTCCCGCCTCAACGGCAACCTCGTGACCGTGCACAACAAGGAAAACGGCGATGAACGCCTGGGCGGCATCGGCAACAAGCTTTCCCACATCCTGCAGGAACGCACCGGCATCGAAACCCGTTACTGCGTGCTGGGCCACACCCAGCGCGGCGGCACCCCCTGCGCCTTCGACCGCATCCTCGGCGTGCGTTTCGGCGTGGAAGCCGTGAAGCTCATCGAAAAGAAGGACTTCGGCAAGACCGTGGTGCTCAATGGTCTCAACATCGACAACGTGCCCATTGAGGAAGCCGTGGCTCACCACCGTTTCGTCAACCCCGAGAGCCAGATTATCAGCACCGCGCGTGATCTCGGCATCATCTTCGGTGACCGCACCCCGGAAGACCTGCACAGCGACCGCAAGAAAGCCACTGGCGACAAGGCCTCCAAACCTGCCCGCAAGTGCTGCAAATCCAAGTCGGCAGATTCTAAATGAATAAGGCCCTCACATATCTCTGTGCGTTAGGGGGTGTGGTCAGCAGTCTGCTTACCTCGTGCACCTTCCAGAACATCGTCACCCCGGACAAAACGACCCCCAGCTACATTGCCATGGAGGTTCATTCCGGCCGAGTGCTCTATGCATCCAACTCCAACATCAAGCGCCCTATCGGCATGCTGACCAATCTGGCCACTGCCGTGGTCGTCATGGACTGGATCAAGGCTCAACAGGTAGACATGAACCGCCTCATCACCGTGCCGGAAGGCGCGGTTGCCTGGCAGCGCACCAACCTGCTCCGCCTGCGCGCCGGTGACTCCATCTCCGTGCGGGATGCCCTGTACTCCGCCCTCATGTGGGACGACAGCGCCTGCGCCACCACCCTGGCCTATGCCTGCGGCAGCAGCCTGAGCACCGGCAATCCGGAAGGTGCATTCATCGCCCAGATGAACAACCTTGCCCGCAAACTGGGGATGACCACCACTGTCTTCAAAGGCAGCAACGGCGCAGTCATCACCCAGTCCTCTGCGCGCGACATGGCCCTGCTGGGTCTGTATGCCATCAATGATACAGACCTCATGGCCATCACCGCCCAGACCGGCTGCATCGTTACCATCCACTCCGCCTCCGGCGTCCGCAAACAGACCATCCGTAACAACAACAAACTGCTCAGCGGATCCGGCCATGTGGACGGGCTCAAAGCGGGGCAGTCCCGCAGCGCTGGCAGCTGCCTCATGGTAACAGCCCGCCGCGCCTCAGTCAAGCGCATCAACCCCGCCACCGGACGGGAGGGCACCTTTGCGCAGCGTCTGCTGGTGGTCATGCTCGGCATGCCCTCCTCCAACGCCCGCTACAGGGAAGCAGCCCGTTTCCTGCGCGATGGCTGGAACGCATGGGACGCATGGTTGCCCACTAACGATTATCAGGATAGAACAAAATTCATCATACTCCCCAATTAAAATCTCATGAATATCGGTATTCTCAACGCCGGTGGCGACTGCCCCGGCCTCAACGCCGTGATTGAAGGCGCCGTGGGCGCCGCCTCCGCCCGCGGGTGGACAGTCTATGGTTTCTATGATGGCTTTGAGGGGCTGCTCTCCACGCCCGAAAACGAGCGCTGGCGCATTCTCACCCCCGAAAGCTGCCTCAACATCCGCTCCACCGGCGGCACCATCCTCGGCACAGTGAACAAAGGCAACTTCACCGTGAAGAGCGGTGTGGGCGGCCGCATGCAGATTGCGGATGATGTGCTCGCCCGCAGCAAGGCCACCGTGGAACGCCTCGGTCTCTCCGCCCTCATCGTGGTGGGTGGTGACGGTTCCCAGACCATCGGTCAGGAACTCCGCCAGATCGGTCTGCCCATCGTAGGTGTGCCCAAGACCATCGATAACGACCTGGGCGCCACCGACTACACCTTCGGTTTCTGGACCGCCGTTTCCGTGGTAAGCAAGCAGCTCGACCGCCTGCGCACCACGGCCTACTCCCACCAGCGCATCATGGTGGTGGAAGCCATGGGCCGCCACGCAGGCTGGATTGCGCTGTATGGCGGTATCTCTGGCGGGGCAGATGTGATTCTCATCCCCGAGATTCCCTTCACCCTGGAGGATGTGGTACGCAAGGTGGAGCTCACCAAGGCTCTCGGCCAGCGCGAAATCATCATCGTGGTAAGCGAAGGCGCCACCATCGGCGGCAAGCTCCTCACGCTCGATGAAGAGACCAAGGGCGAAGTCCGCCTCGGCGGTATTGCCGCCTTCCTC
>JAFNWZ010000355.1 GCA_017379255.1 Akkermansia sp.
CTCTGCGAAGGCTTAGGTCTCGCAGGGGTTGAAAACGTTGTCGTCTCGGCCGGGGGGAGCATGGTGCCAGCCATTGAAGGCACTGGTGCAAGACACATCACAAGGCCTATCGGCAAGAAGAGCCTTCTGACGCTGCTGCAGATTGGAAAGACAGCAAAGCTTATCCGCAAAGAAAAACCGGACATTCTGCACCTGCACTCCCGCGTGCCGGCATGGGTAGGTCAGTTAGCCTGCCGCCGCATACCGGCAGCAGAGCGTCCGTTCATTGTTTCCACATTCCATGGATTCCACTCGGTGAACCGCTATTCCGCGGTGATGGCCAGGGGACACCGTGTCATTGCTGTTTCGCGCTGCATGCGGGAGCACATTCTGGAGAACTACCCCCAATGCCCGGCTGATGATATCGTAGTGATTCCCAATTCGGTAGATGCCACTCGTTTCACGCCGGAATACAAGCCGAGTGAAGCGTGGCTGGACAAATGGTATGCGGATTACCCCGAATTGAAGGGTAAGTATACCCTGTGCCTTCCCGGGCGCATTACGCGGCTGAAAGGTGCCCCGCACCTGGGCCCGATTCTCCGCTACCTGAAGGAGAGGGGCATTCCGGCGCATGCCGTGATTGTGGGCGAGACCAAAAAAGGAAAAGAAGCCTACCGCGATGAAGTACAGGCCGGATTCAAGGCCGAGGGCGTGGCCGATTGCGTGACCTGGACCGGACACCGCAGGGATCTGCGGGACGTACTCTGCGCGTGTGATGTGACCCTTTCCCTGACCCTCCAGCCGGAATCATTTGGCAAGACAACGCTTGAAGCGCTTTCGCTGGGGCGTCCCGTAGCGGGATATGAACACGGCGGCGTCGGGGAACAACTCGAACAGTTCCTGCCTGAAGGGATGGTTGCAACAAACCAGCCGGAGAAAATGGCAGCAGTGCTTGAAAAATGGTACACAGAGCGCCCGAAGCCCAGGACTCCGGTGCCGCCCCCTTACCGCCGGGAGGATATGATACAGGCTCATATCGACTTGTACGAAAGCCTCTGCCGTCCCTGAAGAAAACGCCATGAACGTGCTCCATGTCAGCCCCCGGCTGAGCCCTGGCGGCATCAAGCAACTGGCTGCAGACCTTGCCACCGGACTGCAGCAGGCGGGGTTCAGAAACACTGTCATAGCCCCGCCTAATGAACTTGTCGGGCGCCTTGCTGCTGCGTCTGTGCAGCATCATAGCATGCGCGCGCTCTCCCTCTTCAACTACAGGAGCGAGGTAAAGAGAATCCGCCATATTGCGGGCATTTGCCAGGCCGGCATCATCCTGACATACACCACGCAAGCCACTTATCTGACATGGATTGCCTGCAAGAACATGCCGGAGGAAACCCGCCCCCGCATCATTGGTATCCATGCCACCTATCCGCGCTACCGGGGATGGACGCTGAGCCTTGAGTGCTGCGATGCGCTTGTAGCCACCTCCCGGCATCTGCGGAACGAATTGACACGCCGCGCCATGCTAGATGCAGACCGCCACATCTGGGTCATTCCCTATGGGGTAAACGAAGAGCTGTGCCACCCCGCTTACGCCCCGGCAGGTGCCTGGCTGGAGCAATGGAACAGAAATCATCCCGCGCCGGAAGATACGCTGAAGATTTGCATGGCCGGAAGCATTACCCCGCTGCATGGGCATGCTGATATACCTGACATTCTTGCAAAACTGGTAAACGCGGGAGTCAACGCGCACTTGTACATTGCGGGAGACACCGCGCGCGCCAGTCAGAAGCACTACGCAGCCGTTCAGAAGAAGCTCAGGCAGAATAAGGTGGAGCACATGGTCACATGGCTTGGCGTGCGCACGGATTTGCGGGATATCATTAGTGTCTGTGATGTATTGATATCCCTTACCCAGCAGCCGCCCTGCCACGACCGCGCCGTGCTGGAAGCGCTGTCTCTGGGAAAACCCGTTGCCGGATATGACCACGGCATCATCGGGGAACTGCTGGACAGATACCTCCCGGAGGGGCGGGTTGCGCCCGGAGACATTGCAGGCATCGCAGACAGGCTGGAGCAGTGGCACGCATACCGCCCGGTATTTGAAGGCAACCTGCTTCCCCCGTTCCGCCTGGCTGATACCATACGCGGCGTGGCGGAACTTTGCACCGCAGTCTGCCAGGGAGACATGGCAAACAGACTTCCAAAACATTGACAAACACGGCAAAATAGTGTACCCTCTGCGCCCGAACTGAATATTTCAGATGATTAATTTCACCAATCTTTCCCGCCACACCGACATCGGCTCCAATTGTTACATGCTCGATATTGACGGCGTGCGCATTGTGCTGGATTCCGGCATGCATCCTAAAAAAGACGGCGCAGAAGCCACGCCTGAGTTCGGCCTGATAGGAGCAGCCGACCCCGATACCATTTTCGTCACCCACTCCCACCTGGACCACATTGGTACCCTGCCCGTCCTGCAGGATAAATACCCGGCAGCGGAAGTTAACATGACCGCCGCCACCTGTGAAGTAGGACTGGCCATGCTGCATAATTCCGTGAATGTGATGACGGCAAAGCGCACACAGGAAGGCATTATCGAATATCCCTTCTACACGCACCAGGAGCTTGACCATGTGGCCCGTTGCTGGATGCCTCGCCCTTATGGCTCCCCTTTCCGCATTGGCCGCCAGGGGCGGGTGCTGGCCACCCTGCACGATGCGGGGCATATTCTGGGCAGCTGCGGTGTGGAGCTGGAAAGCGAAAGCGGCACAACCATCCTCTACACGGGCGATGTGCAGTTTGACAACCAGACCCTCATTGCCGGTGCAGATTTTCCGCAAAGCGGCATTGACATCCTAATCATGGAAAGCACGCATGGCTGCACAGAACGAGAAGCGAACTACACCCGTGCCAGGGAACTGCGCCGTTTTGCGGATACCATACGCGAGGTCCTGGACAATGGCGGCGCTGTACTCATTCCCGTGTTCGCGCTGGGCAAGAGCCAATGCCTGCTGACCGAAATAGGCCGGTTCAAGGAACAGGGGCTCATTCCTGATGTGCCCGTCTATTTTGGTGGTCTGAGTTCCAAAATTACAGCCGTGTACGATAAGCTGGCAGACAGCACGCCGCGCCTGCAGCCCGGGTTCCGCATCAAGGAACACGTGGAAACCCACGGCCTACCGCGCCAGGGAAAAGCACCGCTGGTGGCCTCCCCCGGCAACATCTACCTCGTTTCCAGTGGCATGATGAGCGAACACACCGTTTCTCACATCCTCGCAGAACAGATTATCACGCATCCGAACGATGCTATCCTCTTTGTCGGCTACAGCGACCCGGAAACCCCGGCTGGCAAGATTAAGGCCACCAACCATGGTGACCTGGTGAAACTGCGGGAAAAAGGCGGTCAGGCCTACCCGCTGAAATGCCGTGTGGAGTGTTTCGACTTCTCGGGGCACGCCTCGCGCAGCGCGCTGATTGATTATGCCTGCAAGCTGAACCCGAAAAAGATTCTGCTGGTACATGGCGACCCGCCCGCGGTTGAGTCTCTGCGCGCAGAAATCAAGGCAAAACTGCCGGGCACGGATATCATCATACCCGCACCCGGACAATCCCTGAGGCTGGACTAACCAGCTGCTATTTCCCGTGGTGATCGACCTCCTGGGTTATGGCCAGGACTCTGAAATCGTGCAGCCCGCTATAGCGGATGCATAATGATTGCCCGACCCCGGCATCCGGCATGAGCGGCAGGCGCAACGCACCGGTATACTCAGAGCAGGTGCCACTGTAGTGTTCCCAGCGGTCGTTGGCCGTGCTGCAATAGTCAAAGCTTGTATCACTTTGCAGAAGGCGCACTTTAAAGCGGCTCAGCTGGCGCACGGAGTTGAAACTCATATTCCCCTCCAGCGGCATGGTATGCAGCTCAGCTTCAATAGGAATCCCCGCCAGGTATTCACCCCCGCTCCTGATGAGGGGTGAGACACAAC
>JAFNWZ010000356.1 GCA_017379255.1 Akkermansia sp.
ACCTTTACCACTCCGGCAGCGGTACCATGAGTATGTACAAGGAGGGGGAGGGTAGTGTTTGGCTGTGTACTGCGTATCAATATATTATAGGGGGTATCAATACTATCACAGCCATTGACTGGACTGATAGCTCCAATATGAGCGTGATTAGCAATCCCTCTTATGGTGATGGTAGGGGAGCCGATGCGGCCAACCCTTTGCCGAATGGCATTAAGCAAGGCGACTCCGGCAGCCCGATATTTATCTACAACACGGAGACGAAGCAGTACGAATATGTAGCCGCCCAACAGTCCGGCAGCAGTTCTGCGACTTCTGCCTGGTCGCAGGCACGCGGTAATGTGGAGTGGTCGCATGAGGTGTTGGAATCGTTTAACGCCCGCGTTGCTATGAGTGAGAACACCTCTTTGGTGTATCTCAATGCGGTTAATACTGCGGGTGAAGAGAAGAGCGACGGCACCTATTCCACCACCTTGTACTCCGGTGCAGTAACGGATTCCTCCGGTAACTCCCATGCCAACTACATTGGTGTGCAGACCGGGCAGAACACCTGGGCTGACCTCTCCGGGATAAAAGACCTGCAGAATTGGTACGCATACGATGCTGATTCTAACCTTTTGCTTAACGACGAGGATTTGTACTTCACCAACAATCTAGTGTTCACCTCCGACTCGACTGATAAGCAAATCGTACTCAACGATACGGTGGATTTAGGTATCGGCTATGCTGAGTTTAATGGAGGCCAGTTCACCATCAGCTCCGCTACTGGTGAGGCCAACCTCTTTAACCACGCCGGTTATGTGGTTAATGCCGGGGCTGAGGTTCACCTCAAACTCACCAATCCGGAGAATTACATGCGTGAGTGGCGCAAGAACGGCGCGGGTGATTTGTACATAGATGGAAAGGGGGATACAAACGCTTTGCTGAATGTTGGAGGCAGCGGTACTGTTTATTTGCAACAAAGCGGGGGATACGCCGCTTACAACGTGTTGGCGAGTACCGGTGCGCGTGTGGTGATTCAGAACCTTGGGCAGATTAAACGCGACTTTACTTTCGGCGTGGGTGGCGCTGAGCTGGACATGAACGGCCTCAGCATGGACTGGTATACCACGACGGATGCTGACGGCCGTTTTACCATTAATGCACTTACGGAGGAAGCTGTCATCAGCAACAGACAGGGGCAGGCCAACCTTACTTTTAAGGAAGGCGGAGAACAGACTTACCTCGGTTCGTTCCGCGACTCGGAATGCGGCTCACTTCGCATAGATTACCAGGGTGGTGGTAAGTTGACACTCAATAGTATCCATACCGACTTGAGCCATCATGCCAACAGCGGATTAACGGTAAGCAACGGTACCGTGGAGTTGGTCGGCACGAATACTGTGCACGGCAAGGGCTCTGCCACCGGTACCAATGCCAATCGTCTGGAGCTGAGCAATGATTGGCACTATGCGGATGCCACCATGAATGTGCTCGTGAACAATGGCGGCACATTTGAGTTGGGTAACCACGCCCGCCTGACAGGTGATGTAACTGTGAATGAAGGGGGTACTTTCATCATGCGTGAGGGGGTAACCCATGGGCAAGAGTATGTGGAAGGTGGTATTGCATTGGAGAATACGTCCAAGTATGCAGATTATTATGGACATAAGGGTGATGTCAACCTCATCGGCGGTAAGCTCGATATCCTGTTTAACGACGGAGTGGATACTAACACGACCTACGCGTATAACGTAAGCGGGCATGGTGATATTACGGTTGATACCGGCAACGATGGCGGCAGCGTGACTCTCAGCGGTACTGTTTCTGCCACCGGCAATAAGACCGTGACGGGGGGCTCGCTCCTGCTGACAGGGGCGGCGGCAACGGATAACGGCAGCGGTGAGTGGCTGGTGGAGAGTGGCGGGCAGATGTCACTTGATAATATCGACCTGATTGATGCTGCTTCCACGGGTACGCTGGTGCTCAGCCGGGACACGGCATCCTATGTTGACCGGGGCAGCCATAGCCAGATGCTTCTTGGTGCAGAGACTGACAAGGAAGTGCAATATGGTGCTGCGGGAACAACCGAGACGCTCCGCGACTGGAATCTGGGTGGCGCGGGCACGCTGGTGGTGAACTATGTGGTTTCCGGCAGCGAAACGCTTACGGTTGATGGCCGTGGCGGTAACTCGGGCGTGGTCAGGTTACAACAGATTGCCGATGAATATACCGGCTCCATCAATGTGCAAAGTGAGGGTGGCCGGATGGTTCTC
Source organism: Akkermansia sp. (assembly GCA_017379255.1). Classification (GTDB taxonomy): domain Bacteria; phylum Verrucomicrobiota; class Verrucomicrobiia; order Verrucomicrobiales; family Akkermansiaceae; genus Akkermansia. The sequence goes on from JAFNWZ010000356.1 coordinate 2,253, forward strand.
GATGTCGGAGAGGCGGAACTCAAGACAACCGTTAATGTGAAGAATGGCGGTGTGCTTCGCGCTAACGGTGGCAGTATCTCCGGTTCTTCCGGTAAGGTAGAGTTGTACGGCGCGATGGAGTATGATTCATTCATTGTGCGTGACGGCGCTACCCTGAACCTGCGCGCGGGAGGCCGGTTGGATGCGGATAACGCCGTTACTATTGGCCAGGGGGGTATCATGCGTCTGAATCGGCTGATCTTGCAGGATAAGGTGGAACTGAAGAACGGTGGTATCATGTATGGCAATGGCGGCACTATCGGCGCGGAGGCCACCGTGCTGGCAAAGGAAGACGCTGGCACGCTTTCTGCCGGTGGTGGCACTTTTACGGTAAATGGGCTGATTGGCGCGGAAGAAGGTTCCACCCTCCGTTTGGAAAACGGTACGTTTGACATTTATGCGGGCACTATTAACAGCACCGGCGGTACACTGGAAGTGGCTTGCGGCAAAGTGAACCTGGGACACGGCGTTCACTATGCCACTCAGAACATAGGCGGCACGCTCAGTATTGCGGAGAATCTTACTATTAATACAGACCAGAGGGATATTTATCTCTGTACCATTACCCAGAATATCAATCACCTGCATATTCAGGACGGAAAGAAACTTACGCTGGAGACATCGTCTGGCACTTATAATCAAATCTATAACATCTCTTCGCTGACCGGCCGGGGTGAGGTTCAGTGGAACAGTGATGCGTATTGGTATGGTTTGGGCACCTCCCGTATGTTGCTTACCGGTGATAATTCCTTTGAAGGTGCCCTGATAATAAACCAGGTTGCTGGGTGGGGCTCGGTGCAGCATGTGGGCCTGTTGCATGAAAATGCGGCCAGGAACATGGTCATTAACCTCCGGGGCGATCATGACAGCCGGCCGGGGCTGGCTATTAGTACGGCAAATGCCAATGTGGCAGGTATAAGCGGCACTACCGACACATTTGTGTATGCCGGTGCTGTCAAGACGGCAAGTAATGGTGATAACCCTGCATCCACGGCGCTTAATACTCTGACCATTGACACCAAGGGGAAAGATCATGTCTATGATGGTACCATACTGGGAGACGCCACCAATGGTCTGAACATGGTGAAGACCGGCGAGGGGACGCAGACCTTCACGAATGCCGCCAATGTGGTACACGATATTTCTGCTTTGCAGGGGCATCTGAACTTCACCGCTGCACCCACCATTCACGGCGATATCAGCATTGCCCAGGGGGCAGAGCTGACCATCGGAAGTGGTGCATCATATACACTGAACTCCGGGCATACGCTCAGCGTGCTGGCAGGAGCTTCCGGAGAACAAGCCGTGCTGAACAACGAGCTGGTCTTGAATGGCGGCTCGTTGTACTTCGAGGTCTACGGTAATAGTGCCGGGGATGCAGCTCTTTCT
>JAFNWZ010000357.1 GCA_017379255.1 Akkermansia sp.
GACAGGAATTGAAATACTTTTACTTATATTATCTATTAACGGAATTTTATCTAGAATTGATGGAATTGTTTTGTTGATTTTGGGATTTTTGTTTATTATTTACTTATTAAGAGGAACTAAAGATAGTGTAGAAGATGGGTATTGCCGCCTTCCTCTCCACCAAGCTGGAAACCATCACGGGCATCGAAACCCGCTATTGCGTGCTGGGCCACACCCAGCGCGGCGGCTCCCCGATTCCCTTTGACCGCGTACTCGGCGTGCGCTGCGGCGCCAAGGCCATTGACCTCATCGAGGAAGGCAAGTTCGGCGAAACCGTAGCCCTGCACCGCACCGACATGGTCTCCATGCCCATCGAGGAAGCCGTGCGCACTCTGCACCTGGTGGACAGCAAGAGCCAGCTCATCGAAGCCGCCCGCGAAATCGGCATCTCCTTCGGTGATGCTGCAGATGCAGGCAATATCTGATACCCCATCACCATTTACCTTACCCCCACCCGCCGCAGCTCCCTGCGGCGGGTGTTTTTTTATTTGTTAGGTCTTGCAATTTCATGCACAAACACCTATAATCCCCACCCCGAACTATGAAGACCTACACCGATATCCACACCGGCCTCACCAGTGCCCAGGTGAAAGAAAGCCGCCAGCAGCATGGCAGCAATGAAATGACCCCGCCCAGCCGCGACCCGTGGTGGGTGGAACTTGCCCGTAAATTTGCCGACCCGCTCATCGTCATTCTACTGGCTGCCGCCGTCATCTCCTTCATCCCCGTCCTGCTTTCCCCGGGCGAACACAGCCCCATCGAAAGCATCGGCATTCTCTGCGCCGTACTACTTGCCACCACTGTAGGCTTCGTGAACGAATACCGCGCCAACAAGGAATTCGACATCCTCAACAAGGTGAACGATGTCACCCCCGTACGCGTGCTGCGCGACGGCAAGCACACCATGGTGCCCAAGAATGAACTCGTGGTGGGCGATATCGTCACCCTGGAAACCGGCGTGGAAGTGCCGGCAGACGGCGTGGTACTCGAATCCTCCTCCCTGCGCATCAACCAGTCCTCCCTCACCGGCGAATCCGAACCCGTGCTCAAAGAACCCGGCGAAGGCGAAGAAGCCCTTCCCGGAGCCTACCCGCGCAACGTAGTGCTGCGCAGCACCCTTGTGACCGATGGCCACGCCGTCATCTGCGTCACCAAAGTGGGTGACCACACCGAAATCGGCAAGGTAGCCGAAGCCGCCACCAAGGAGACCGGTGCCAAATCCCCGCTCAACCTGCAGCTGGAGGGACTCTCCCAGGCCATCAACGTGCTGGGCACCTCCATTGCCATGCTCCTCTTCATCTCCCTCGTGGCGCACGATGCGCTGCTGGGCAAGTTCGTGCTCACCAGCAGCCAGTGGTCCTTCTTTGCCGCCCTCATTGCCGGCATTGCCGCCGCCACGCTGAAAATCTGGTATCCCGTGCTGCGCGACCTGCTCGGCTACATGAAGGTGCGCATCCCCTCCCCCGCCTGGGTCAAACAGGGGGGCTTCGGCGCCTGGGGCAAGTGCCTCATCACCGGCGCTGTCATCTTCGGGCTTGCCTTGGGTGGCCTCATTTACAGCGGCATCCTGCCCGCCGACCCCGCCACCTGGATGCCCCAGGCCGCTGCAGATAAAATCCTGACCTACTTCATGATTGCCATCACGCTCATCGTGGTTTCCGTACCGGAAGGTCTGCCCATGAGCGTCACCCTCAGCCTGGCCTACAGCATGCGCAAAATGGCGAAGCAGAACAACCTCGTGCGCGAAATGGACGCCTGCGAAACCATCGGCGCCGCCACCGTCGTCTGCTCTGACAAGACCGGCACCCTTACCATGAACCTCATGACCGTGCGCGAAGCCAACTTCCCCGGTGTGAGCGAACAGGGAGCCGCCGCCCCCATCTTCCCCCTGCTCACCGAAGCCGTGGCTGCCAACTCCACCGCAGACCTCGATGAACAAGGCAAGGTGCTCGGCAACGTGACCGAGGGCGCCATGCTCATGTACCTCAACGACAAGGGCGTTTCCTATGCCGCTGCACGCAGCCAGTTCCAGGTCATTTCCCAGCTACCCTTCCACACCCAGAACAAATTCATGGCCACCTGCGGCAAATCTGCCGTACTGGGCAAGGAAGTCATCTTCCTGAAAGGCGCACCCGAGGTCGTGCTCTCCAAGTGCAGCTCCAGCTACGCCGGCGAACTCACCGAGGCCGCCCGCGAGGAAGTGCTCACCATCATCCGCACCGCCCAGCGCAAAGCCATGCGTGTGCTCGGCCTTGCCTACAAGGAAGGCAGCGCTGATTCTGCCGAAGCCGTCAAGGAAGCCTGCACCGGCCTCACCTGGCTGGGTTGCTTCGTGATTCAGGACCCCGTGCGCCCGGATGTGCCCGCCGCCGTGGCCTCCTGCCACAAGGCCGGCGTGGGCATCAAGATTGTCACCGGCGACAACTTCGAGACTGCCTGCCAGATTGGCCGCGAAATCGGCCTGCTGCCGGAAGGAGAGCTGCCCCAGGGAGCCGTGCTCACCGGCGACCAGTTCGGTCAGCTCACCGAGCAGCAGCTTCTCGATGGCGTGAATGACCTCCGCGTGCTTTCCCGCGCCAAACCCATGGACAAGCTGCGCCTGGTGAACGCCCTTCAGGAAAAGGGCCACGTGGTCGCCGTGACCGGCGATAACTTCGAGACCGCCTGCCAGATTGGCCGCGAAATCGGCCTGCTGCCGGAGGGCGAACTGCCCCAGGGTGCTGTGCTCACCGGCGACCAGTTCGGCCAGCTTACCGACCAGCAGCTGCTGGACGGCGTGAACGACC
>JAFNWZ010000034.1 GCA_017379255.1 Akkermansia sp.
AGGTGGTACACCAGAGCGCCGATACCCGTCCAGAGCAGGCTGCAGGTCACCGCGCCGGGCACAGCCACCTTGCGCACCGCCAGCAAATCCTTGAAGTGGAAATGCAGGCCCACACCAAAGAGCAGCAGCACCACGCCGATGTGGGAGAACTCCTCCACCACATGCTGGTCTACAGGATACCCCCACCAGGGCTGCGCCGCCAGCATGCCCGCCACCAGATATCCCACCAGGGGCGACAATTTGAGCTGCTGCGCCACCATCCCCAGCACAAAAGCCAGGGCCAGACCGACTGCAAGCGTAAAAATCATACCAGTACGCGGGCCCAGAGAACTTTCAGATAACGGCCTTCAGGATAGGTGGACAGGAAGGGATGATCCCAGCCGGGGCCGGTCATATCCAGAATCTGGAGACGGCGGCCCAGGCGCTGCGCGGCCTTGATAACCACCTTCTCAAACTCTGCGGGGCTCACAAGCCCGCTGCACGAGCAGGTCACAAACAAGCCACCACGGCGCACACACTGCAGGCCGAGCATGTTGAGGTCATTGTACTTCTTCAGGCCTTCCTCCTTCTCCTCATCGCGCCCCAGCACAAACTTGGGCGGGTCGAGCAGCACCACATCGAAAAGCTTGCCGTTGCGCACCATCTGGCGGGCATATACAAAGGCATCCGCATGCACAAAGTCGATGCGCAGCGGGCCATTCTGGGCATTGATGTTCGCATTGCGCTTCGCCATCAGAATTGCCTTTTCATCCAGGTCCACCGCCGTCACCTCGGCGGCACCGCCGTGCAGCTTCGAATAGATGGAGAAACCACCGGAATAGCAGCAGAGGTCGAGCATGGTCTTGCCCTGCACCAGCCTGGAGAGTTTCAGACGGTTATCACGCTGGTCGCAGAAAAAGCCGGTCTTGTGCCCCTGGGCAAAGTCCACCTCGAAATTCACCCCGTTTTCCACAATGCGCACCTTATGCACCGGTTCGCTGGCGGGGGCCTTGCTCACATCAATACCCTCCATGCGGGCAATGCCCTCATCCACGGTAATCACATGGCGCTTCGTGCCGCAGAGCTCGTGCAGCAGCGGCAGCCACTGCGGCAGACGCAGCCACACCCCCAGCGTGGTCACCTCCAGGCTCAGCACATCCGCATAGCGGTCCACAATAAGACCGCCCAGACCGTCGGAATCACCGTGAATCACGCGGTAGGCATTGGTTGTTTCCTCCAGCTGGCAATCCTGCCGGCGCCATGCCACCGCCTTGCGGATAGCCTGTTCCAGATCTTTTTCCTTCAGCACCTCCGGGCCATGCTGCAGCATACGCAGCGGCGTGCGGCTCTGCGGATTCCAGAATCCGCCGCCGAAGAGGTCGCCATTCTTATCATACACATTGATAAGCCCGCCCTGCACCGCATCCGGGCTCACCGCCCCCAGCATACGCGGGAACACAGCGGGATTGTAGGTAAAATACTTGAGCTGCACCCAGGGCCGCACCCAGTTCTCGCTTCCCTCGGGTGCATCAGCCGTCTTGAATGCGCGCACCTTCGGCGCCGCACTCCCGCCCTGCGGACGTTTCTTATCCTGGTAACGCGGCTTGAATCCCTGTTTCTTCTGTTGGTAATCGCTCACGCGCGGGATTATACGCGCAGAACACAGAAAAGTCAACAACGGGCTTGAATCCGCACCAAATTGTTACTACAATACCCCCGTGAACGTTTTTTCCACCTGCTGGAACAGCCGCCGCCACAAGGATGGCGGTGCCATCTGCGATGAAATCCGCGAACTGGGCTTCGAATATATCGAAGCCTCGCACGGGTTGAGCCTCAGCAAACTGCCGGGCATCATCAAAGCCGTGGACGGCGGGCGTATCAAAGTGGCAGGCGTGCACAATTTCTGCCCTGCCCCCATCGAAGTGCCCGGCGACGCGCCGGATGCCTTCACCTTCACCTCGCACCGCCCGGAAACGCGGGAACGAGCCCTGCGGCTCACCCTCGAAACACTCCAGGTGGCAGCCCGGCTTGAAGCCCGGTATGTGGTGCTGCACATGGGGAGCGTAGAGCTCATGCTGGCCTCCCGCCCCACGCGCGAACTGGAGCGCAAGCTGCGCCACGAATGGGTAGACAGCAAGGAATACGCCCTCCGCAAGGGAAAACTGGTGCGCCGCCGCAGCAAGCAGGCCCCGCTTTATTACGAACGCGCCCGCGAAGCCCTGCACACCCTGGTCGAAAAAGCCAAGGAATACAACCTGGTTCTCGGGGTTGAAGGACGCAGCCATTTTGAGCAGATGCCGGGAGAATGGGAAATGCCCCGGCTCATGGCCGAATTTGCCGACAACCCGCATGTGATGTACTGGCACGATTTCGGCCACATCCAGCGCAAGCACAACCTCCTGCTGCTCAACCATGACCAATACCTGCGCCGCCTGCGTCCCTACCTCTACGGCGCGCATGTGAACGATGTGGAATGGCCCAGCCGCGACCACCGCGCCCCCTTCCAGGGCGGCTGCGTCGACTTCGACCACCTGCTGCCCGCCTACTTCACCCAGCGCATGCCTCTCACCTGGGAGCTTTCCTCCTCCGTCACCAAGGAGCAGATTGCCGAAGCCAAAGCCCGCTGGGATGAACTCATGGCCACCCTGCCGGAGTGAGTGGAAGGACGAAGTTCGAAGTGGGAAATACGAAGTAAAAAAACCGTGGCGGGAAACCCGCGCACGGTTTTATTTTTACCACCAGGGCAAAACGCCTGTGCAGCCTCAGCGGCGGCGGCGGCGCATGGCAAGCGTGGTAAGCGCCAGCAGGCTCAGGGTCGTAGTAGCCGGTTCGGGCACCAGGTTAAAGCTGGCCACATTCCCGGACATTCCCGTATATGCCGCGCCATCCAGCTTCAGCAGCAGCTGGCTGTAATCCTCGGCGGCATTCTGACCAAAATCCATCTTGACGGTGGTATAACCAGCAGCCAGCAGCGTTGCAGCATCCAGATTGATGCTCAATTCACCCTGCACATGGCATTGGAACAAACTGCCCAGGTTCACCAGCAATTCTGAACGCCCGCTATTCTCCGCTGGCATGGTAACCTGCAGCATAGCATCCGAAAGGATGATGATTCCATCTGCTCCCACGGAGAAGCTGCACGAATCATCAAAGCTCACGTTGCTCAGGCTCAGCGTTGCCAGCCCGGCAGAGAAATGCACATTCTGCATCGCTACATCACGGATGCCATAAGCCTCCGCAAGCCCCTCCATCCACACATCCGCCAGCCGGGCAGTACTGCCATTACCGGCAAGCACAGAGGCAGATACATCCACGCCGCTCAGCTCTGCCGGGCTACTGCTCTGCGATTTCAGCACCACTCCATTACTGAGCTCTACCTCATTTGCCAGGCACACCGTTGTACCTTCGGTCACCGTCAGGTTCGTGGCTTCAATAGCGCTGTTCACCGTCACCTTGCTGCCAGCAGCCAGGTTTGCGTCATCCAGCGTCACATTCAACTCACCCTTTCCATTCGTCCGCATCGCCACGTTGATTTCGGAAGAGCCGTTGAATGTCACATTCGTCTTCACCTTTTGTCCATTATTAGTGGCTGACGTAGCATTGTGTTCCAAAGCACCGCTCCATCCGGACACATCGCCGGCAAAAATCAGAGTCTGTTCCGTCCCCCTGTAATGGTTGCGGTTCAGCGTTCCTGTACCGCATACCATACCAGTAAATGTGCGGACATCTCCATTCCAGCCATTATTCAGATTCCAGGCAGCCGTCTCTCCTGCATCCGTCAGCTTCAGGTTCATTCCGTAGGTCTGCGCGCCGGCCGCGGCATCAGCCTGGCTCAGGTAGCCGCTCACTCCGAACAGCTCCACCCAGGAGCTTTCCTGGTTTAGCCCGCTGAGTGTTTCGCCGGCCATCGTTCCCGTCAGCCGCACACTGCCTTCCCAATCTTCGGCAAAACACACGCCTGCGGCCAGACTTCGAGCGGTGCCGATATTGTACGAGCCCTGGCCTTTCAACACCAGATGCGAGGTATTATCCTTCGTTACGAGGGATGCATTTACAACGGCATCTTTCACCATGTTCAGTGTCAAGGTTGTATTGGCCCCGCTGATGCTAACAGTACCAGTGTACTCGCTGAGATCGTTAAGCGTCACATAGTGTTTCTCATTCCTGCTGCTCACGGTCAATGGTCCGCTACCGGTGAGTGAACCTATTTCGAGCGTACATTTCCAGGTAGTTGTCTGGGTCAGCGCAGCATCCAGATTCAGCGAATCAATCGTGCAGGCATTTGTGGCCACACCATCTTTGCCGATCTGGTCCCATATTTCCAGCACACTGTCAGAGGTCACATTCACCTCGCCCATGGCCATATTCTTACCACGGTAGGAAAGCCTGCCCCCTGCCAGTTCCACAGTGGCCTCTGTCAGATCCAGCGTTCCGCGGTCATCAGTCTGCACATCGCCCTCCATCACCCCATTGGGAGCTTCACTCAGATAGACAACAGCTCCTGTTCCCAAACAGAGGGAAGCATCCTTACCCACCGACCAGCGGTCTGCCTGAACTGTACCAGCGAAGCTGATATCGGCACCAGCACCTATCTGCATGCTGGAAGCCTGTATATTCCCCTGCACCTCCACTGCGTGATTCAGGGACACATTCAGGCTGCCGAACGTAGTCGTTCCTCCATTGGTCACGCCCACGTTCAGGATATCACCTTTCAGAATAGAGGCAGTATCCGCATGGCCGATGGTAACATTCAATGTCCCCGTACGCTCCAGGTAAACACCGCTGCCTTCGCTGCCATCAAAAATCGTTCCGCCTCCGTTCAAGCTCAGATTCACCGTACTGGCATTTGCGCTTTCGGTGCTTTGCTGCACGCGGAACGCACCGCTCCATGCCTCCATAGCCCCCCGCATTTCGTACCCGCTTTCATAGGCACTCTTGGAACGGACAACAAAATCACCCGTACCACTGATGCCATTCAGATAGGTGTACGTCTTCTTGCTGTTGTCCAGAACAGTAAGGCCCTTCGCCTGCAGGTGGATATGAGGCTGCACATCAGCACCGTACATGAACCAGCCACTCACACCGTTCACAAGCAATTCATCGCGGCCGGCGGCAAAGGAATTCAGCTTTATACCAGAAGCGGTGCAATCCTCCAGCTGAATCCGCCCCTGCCAATCAGCATCCTGCAGAAATGAAGGTGCCGCCGCACGCTCGTCAACTCCCTCCAAACCAGAGAATCTGAACACACCGGCCCCAGACAGCTTCAGCTGACCGCCATCCGCCATAGTGACACGGCTGGAATCCAGCACATCGTCATCGCCCAGGGTCAGCGTCAGGCTGCTGCTGCTGCCGGCCACCTCAAAAGCACCACTGTATCCGCTGATATCACCCACAGTCACCCTGTGAACCTGGCGGCTGCTGCCCACCTTCAGCACACCATCACCCGCCAGGGCAGCAATATTCAGTGCGCTCTTCCAGGTTGTAGCCAGCGTCAGCTCAGCAGACTTACTGATGTGCATACTCGCAACAGAAGAATAATGCCCAGGCTCACCACCGGTCCCTATCTGGTCCCAGATTTCCAGCACACTATCTGCAGTCACGGATACACTCCCCAGCTGCACACTCGTTCCGCGGAAAGTCAGCGTACCGCCGGCCAACTCAAGCTCGCTGAGTCCGGCGAGAGTCATGCTATGATTATTCGTTTCATGATCTCCCCCCATCGTCCCCTGCGGCGGCTCACCCAGGTATACCCGGCCACCGGTACCAATCTTCAATGTCCCGGCGTATGTTCCCGTCCCTTCTGAAATCCAGAGCGTTCCATTCTGAGATACATCCAGGGCGGTTCCTGCAGCCGTGGACGTATCCCCCATGAAACGGACCATACCCTGTTCCACCGCCAGCGTACCCGCATTGATGGCCGTATTCCGCAGCACCAGGGCAGCCTCCCCGTTCTTATAGAGTGTATGCCCATTCAGGTTCAGACTGGTCGCACCATAATCCGCCCCCACCATGCAGATCTGGGCATCAGCAATCACTTCGGCATCTCCCTGCAGATCAATGGCGGGAATCCCCTTCCAGTCATGGTGGGCATCCGCCCCGCTGTTCTTCAGCACGGACATCTCCTCCAGCACCAGGTGATAATATGTTTCCCGTCCATTGATATCCAGCGTGGCATCTTCCTGCACCGTTATCGTTTTATCCGGTGCAGTGGCGTAATTAGCACCAAAGGCAAGCCCATCCGTTGCGGTGGCAGAATCATTTACCAGCGTCGTGCCCGTCAGCACCGTGATATTCCCCGTAAACCCGGCGCTATCCGTAGCCCTCACCGTCCGGTCATCCTCGCCCAAAGTAAGATTCAACCCGCCATTGCCCAGATCACCCGTAAACTTCAGCAGCTTATCACCAGTCTCCGTCTGGTAATACACCGCAGAGGTCTCATCCGCCGTGGCCACCTGCCCCAGCAGGGCTGCATCCGTCAGGCTCAGTTCGGCATTCCGCCCCACGGAAATCGCCTTGGCGGCCTCCGTCTCCTCATCATCCAGCGTCATCAGCGATACCAGATTCAACCCCTTCTGCAGGCTCAGCGAGGAATCATCCCCCACTTCTACCCCAGCCGCCACCGTTGCCAGATCCAGCGTCACATCGGCACCGCCGGTTACTGACAACTCACCGGCCACAGCCATGCTGCCTTCGCCGGTCACCTGGTATGTTCCGTCCAGAACAGATACCGCATTATACATCAAATCATCTTTTACATTTGCCCTGCCATACTTGATCGATGAAAGCGTCAATTCATCACATGATTCTGGCCATTCAAACTCCGTCCACCTGACTTCAAGCGATATACCAGTGTCATCATAACTCAACTCATAATTGTATCCACTGTCAATCTGTTCAACTATATTGGACCAGTCAGTCACCGTGCCACTACTCAGATTGACCAATCGGTGTACACCTGGTGTTGCGTCAAATGTCAGCACTACGGCTCCATTGAGCAGGAGGTTACCAGTCAGGGACATGGCTGCTTCATTTTGCGTTTCCTCATTCATAATAAAACGCAAGGTGCTTCCTTCCTGCATCACCAAATTAGCTGCGGTAATATCATTAGTCCCCTCCAGTTCCAACGTTGTACCCGAATTAAGCGTAATATTATACCCGGCATGATTCAATGCGGCATCCTTCACACGTATCGTAGAATCAGACCCTTCCATGGCGGTAATACCCTGGCCCTGATAGATGGTACCATCCTCCACACGTAGACGTCCGCCATAAAGGTTGGTCAGAGCATACACCTGCGTGGTGCGGGAATTGAGAATTTCCTGGGCTGTAGCCGTTCGCCCGGCACCGGCTGCATCCAACAATTCATTCAGATGCTGCTCCGCATACTTACCGGTGAAGATAATATCGCCCTGCTGCCTGGTATCGCCATAATCGGCATTCAGATTCACCGTGGAGCCGATATACACCGAATCCCGGAACTCGATGCTCCTTCCCGCAGCGGCAGAAAGGGTGATGACACCTCCCCTGGCATAGATACTGCGCAAGCGGTAGGTGCCGTTCGATATCTCTGCATTCTTCTCAAAGAGAACAGAATCATTATTCTGTATGCTCAGATTACCGTAAGCATAAATCGCGCCGCCATTGGCATATTTACCAGAGGCCGTGTTCCCTGTAAATTCCACGCTACCGTTGTTGCTCAGCACTATCGTGCTGCCCTCCGCCCCATAAATCGCGCCGCCGAAAGCTTTCTCATAGCCATTATTATTGGTCGAGCTGGCCGAGTTCCCTTCAAATACCACGTTCTCGTTGTGGCTCAGCGTTATCGTGCTGTCATCCACATAAATCGCGCCGCCTTCGGCAAGGCCACCGGAAGCCGTGTTCCCTTCAAATACCACGCTCTCGTTGTGGCTCAGCGTTATCGTGCTGTCATTATCCCCATAAATCGCTCCGCCCCAGGCATAGTCATCGGTCGAGCTGGCCGAGTTTCCTTCAAATACCACGCTCTCGTTGTGGCTCAGCGTTATCGTTCTGTCTTCCTCCCCATAAATCGCGCCGCCCCAGGCATAGTCATCGGTCGAGCTGACCGAGTTTCCTTCAAATACCACGCTCTTATAATGATGCCGGATGACATCAAACTCAGGTCTTCCATTTGCGTTTACCGACCCGTTGAAATAGCGATTAAAACTTGCTTCGTCATAATTCAACACCAGCAGATTATCCACCCAGCTCAAATCTGAGAATCCATACGTACCGGCACCTGTTATCGTCAATTTATCAGCATCCCAACCGGCAATCCCCCCGTCCACATACAGCAAGACTCCATTTTCACAAGTCCAGGCGCTGTCGCTGCTCAGAGCCAGTGTCATGCCTCCGGAAATCTCAGGATTACCGACAATATACGACACCCCAAGCATTTCCTGGGCATTCAGCAGCAGGGTACTTCCCTCCAGCATACGGACATTGCCAGTGATGGTATTGTTACCCACCAGCTCCAGCGTCGTACCGGCGCTAAAGGTCAAATCATAGCCGGAATGATGCAGCGTAGCATTCTGTACTCGCACGGTAGCAGCAGAATTCTCCATTGCCGTAATGCCCTGTCCCTGATAGATGGCGCCATCTTCCACACACAGGCGCCCGCCGTAAAGGTTGGTCAGAGCATTTACCACCGTGGTGCGGGATTTGAGAATTTCCTGGGCTGTAGCCGTTCGCCCGGCACCGGCTGCATCCAACAATTCATTCAGGTGCTGCTCCGCGTACTTACCGGTGAAGATAATATCACCCTGCTGCATGGTATCACCATAATCGGCATTCAGATTGACCGTGGAGCCGATATACACCGAATCCCGGAACTCGATGCTCCTTCCCGCAGCGGCAGAAAGGGTGATGACACCTCCCCTGGCATAGATACTGCGCAAGCGGTAGGTGCCGTTCGATAT
>JAFNWZ010000358.1 GCA_017379255.1 Akkermansia sp.
CAGATGACTCCCGCATTTGCCCGGGACTTTAATGTCATTGACAGCTTCGATACCCACGCTAATATCCCCGCCCATTTTGCTGCCGTGGATGCCGCTGCATCCGAGAGCGGGCACATCGCCTTTATCTCCGTGGGCTGGGATCCCGGACTGTTCTCTGTCAACCGTCTGTACGCCTCTGCTATCCTGCCTCAGGGCAAGGACTACACCTTCTGGGGCAAGGGCGTCAGCCAGGGCCACTCTGACGCAGTACGCCGCATCCCCGGTGTGTTGGATGCCCGGCAGTATACCATCCCCGTGGCTGAGGCCATGGACCGGGTTCGCAAGGGCGAGAACCCTGAGCTGGCCACCCGTGAGAAGCACACTCGCTACTGTTACGTGGTGGCAGAGGATGGCGCCGACAAGGCCGCCATTGAGCAGACCATCAAGACCATGCCCAACTACTTTGCCGACTACGACACCACTGTGGAGTTCATCACCGCCGAGGAAATGAAGCGCGACCATTCCGGCCTGCCCCACGGCGGCAGCGTGATCCGCAGCGGCGTGACCGGCTGGAACAACGAGTGCCACCAGACCATCGAATATAAGCTGACCCTGGATTCCAATCCCCAGTTCACCGCCAGCGTACTGGTGGCCTGCGCCCGCGCTGCCTTCAAGATGAAAGCCCGTGGCATTACCGGCTGCCAGACCATCTTCGACGCGGCCCCCGCCGACCTGTCCCCCCTCCCCAAGGAAGAGTTGCTGGCTCATATGCTGTAAACCCTATTTTTACGAGAGGATAGAGAGACATGCTTTACAAGAATCTGAGCGTCAACGACGCAGGTCACCTGTGTTTTGCAGGTTTTGATACCACCGAACTGGCCCAGGAATACGGAACTGCCCTGATGCTTATGGACGAGTGCGCCATCCGCAGCCGCTGCCAGGAATACAAGAAGGCCATGGCTGACTTCCTGCCTGCCGGTTCCATGCCCCTGTACGCCAGCAAGGCCCTGAGCTTTAAGCGCATCTATGAAATCATGAAGGAAGAGGGCATGGGCATCGATGTGGTCTCCTCCGGCGAGCTGCACACAGCAGTCCGCGCCGGCTTCCCCATGGAAAATGCCTTCTTCCACGGCAACAGCAAGACCGATTTTGATATTCGGTTCGCCATGGAAAATGGTCTGGGTTATTTTGTGTGTGACAATCTGGATGAGCTCAACGCCATCGACGCCGAGGCTGCCCGTCAGGGTATCACCCAGAAGGTTCTGCTGCGCGTGACCCCCGGTATTGACCCCCACACTCACGCCAAGATTAACACCGGCCGTGTGGACTCCAAGTTCGGTGCCGCCATTGAGACTGGTCAAGCCGAGGAGTTGGTGCTGCGCACCCTGGAAAAGGAGCACATTCAGCTGTGCGGCTATCACTGCCACATCGGCTCTCAGATTTTCGAGCACGATCCCTTCTGCGACGCCGCCGTGCTGATGCTGCAGTTTATGGCTGACATCAAGGCCAAGCACAATTTCGTCCCCAAGTTCCTGAACCTGGGCGGCGGCATGGGTGTCCCCTACACCGCCAACGACCCTGTTATTGATTACGCTGGCAACATCCGCAGC
>JAFNWZ010000359.1 GCA_017379255.1 Akkermansia sp.
GAAAATAGACTTTGCTGATGCCGGATTCCCAATAGGTGGACATGGGAAGGGCTGGTTTCTTGATGCGTGGCACAGGGTGAATCAGACCGGCGTCCTGCAACCAGCGCAAAGGGACTTCCAGGGATTTACGACGGGCTCCGGCGTAGACCTCGTTGTAGACAAATCGTTTGTTTTCCTTTGCAAGTTGTTCAGGTACAGAGTCCCATACCATGTTCATTCTGGGCTGGGATTCGCTGGGGGCGTGTTTGCTGAAGTCCTCGCGATAGTCGCGTAGCAGGTTGAGCTGCGCCTGGCGCACTTCTTCATAGTTGCGCAATGAGGCGTATATCTGAACCACACCCGGCATGCCGCCTACATACAGGTAGGTGCGCAGATGCCGGATGTAGAGGTCTTCAAAGTGTGCAATCATGCTCCAGTCCTTCTTTTGTAAGAGGGTTGCAAGGCGTTCTTCGCCGGTGGCTTCCAGGAACTCGCAGTAACTCATGGGGTAGAGGTTAAGCCTGTCGACTTTACCGACCGGAAAGCCGGTGCCCACGTGGTCGGCCACGCCCAGAAGTGACCCTGCGGCAATAATGGCGTATTCTCTGGCTTCCTCGCAGAAGTATTTCAGTGATGTGAGTGCAGCGGGGCATTCCTGAATTTCATCCAGAATGATGAGGGTGTTCTGGGGGTCAACAGAGCATTTTCCTTCAATGGAAATAGTTTCCAGGAGTCTGGGAATGTCGAAATCCGTGCTGAAGGAACGGCGGGCTCGTTCGCTGTTGTCGAATCGTATGTAAGCTACGCTTTTGAAATGCTTGCGCCCGAATTCCTGCATGAGCCAGGTTTTGCCTACCTGGCGTGCGCCCATCAGCAGCAGGGGCTTCCGGAATGGGTGATTTTTCCAGCTTTTCAGCTTCTCCAATGCGTGTCTGTTCATGGCTCTTCTCTTCTGAAAAGAGATTATATTTCTTTTTAGTTTACTGTCAACGTCAATTTGCAAAAACCCAAGGTTAAATTCGGGGGTGGTGTTACGAAAACCCAAGGTTAAATCCGGGGATGGTGTTACGAAAACCCAAGGTTACGCCGGAAAAAGGGTGCTTATTTACTGCTGCCCGGTTATGGAGCGCGCCCCTTCGCGGTGCCTGACGGGGGCTGGAGAAAGCAGAGGAGGGCGTTTCACCGAGAGCCGATGGTGCGGAGCCATTCCTTGTAGCGCAGGGGGGAGATTTCGCTGGGGCGGATTTCTGCGCGGAGACTCCAGAAGACGGCGGTGTGGAGCACGGGGATACCGCAGGCGGCCAGATGGGCATCGATGGCGGCTTTGTGAGCGAGGACTTCCCCGCGTGTGGGGGCATGCACTACGCCCATAATCTGCGCTCCACCGAATTTTTCGCCGCCGCTGCGCCAGTAGCAATGGGTCATGCAGATGTGGCGGCCGCATTCGGCGCCGGCGCGTTCCTCCAGGCCGGAGGGTACGGTCCAGTGGAAAAGCCCGGCGGCTCCGGTGCCGGTGCTGCGGTCGGCAGATTTGCGCTGGTGGTCAAGGAAGGTGGCAAAACGGCCAATGACCTTGCGGGAGTCGAGCGTTTCGGCAATGCGGCAGTATTCCTCTGTGCTCATGCCAAGGGCGGCGGCGCGCTGCTCCCAGGGGCAGGGGGTGAATTCAGCAGGGGAGAGGCTTTCCTTGAGACTGAGGAGTACGCTCCATTCCTGCTCGCTGAGCTGCGGGGTGCAGGGGCGCTGCATGGTGGGCGGCGCGGGCATTTTATCGCCCGGTTTCAGCCCGGCGCGGCGCGCGTGCCCCACACCCAGGGCAAACATGCCCACCACGGGCAGGGCCACCCAGTCTGTTGCGCCGGTGTGGCGCATGAGCAGCTGGCAGTGCTCTGCGACGCTGCCGAAGCTTGTGGGCACTTTCAGGGTGGTCCACAGGCGGTAGTCTGCACCGGGGGCGGAGGCATCGCTGCATTCGCGGATGACGACATGCCCGGTGAAGGGGTCGTTGGCGCAGAGCCAGGCATAGGCGCTCTCGAGCTTGTTTTCCGGCACCTGCCAGGCAATGAGGGCGCCCTCTGCCAGGCTGGTGGAAAAGAGGGTCTGGCGCACGCGGCGTATGGTGCCGGCTGCCAGCATGGATTGCAGGCGCGCTATCGTTTCCTGCTCCTCCATGCCGCAGCGGTCTGCGATGGCGCGGAAGGGGAAGCGGTGGAAGCCCTGCACGGCGTCTTCTGCCACGCAGAGGAGGCGGTGGTTTACCGGGTCTGCTGCGCTGGCCGGGTAGATCATTCGGCGCTGGGCTGGGGGTTGACGGTGCCGCAGTGGGTGAAGAGGGTGGGGTCGAGCTCCTGCAGGGCGCGGGCGGCAATCTGCTGAGCCTGCTCCGGTGTTTCCGTGAGGGCAAACATGGTGGAGCCGCTGCCGCTCATGAGGGCGGCCCGGGTGCCGGGCTGCTCCAGCAGCCAGTGTTTCATGCGCGCCAGCACGGGAAACTTGGCAAATACCGGACGCTCCAGGTCATTCACCAGGGTGATGCTGTCGACCTTCTGCGGGCCGTAGGAAATGCCCTTGAGCCGGCGGCTGCAGGTGAGGGCCTTGTAGGCGCTGGGGGTGCTCACGCCGAAAGCGGGTTTGAGGAGCACAATGGGGCTGCTCCACCCGGCCAGCTCCGGCACAGGGGTGACGATTTCGCCGCGTCCCTGGCAGCGGCAGATGGTGGGAGTCAGGAAATAGGGCACATCGCTGCCCAGGTTGGCGGCCATGGCGCTCAGCTCTGCCAGGTCATAATTGGTGCCCAGGATTTCGTTGACCGCGAGCAGGGTGATGGCGGCATCGCTGCTGCCGCCGCCGAGCCCTGCGCCGTGGGGAACGTTTTTGGTGAGGGTGATGCGCTGCTTGGCTTTGCGGCCGTAAGCCTTTTCAAACTCGCGGATGGCCTTGAATACCAGGTTGCTCTCATCAGTGGGCACACCGGGGGTGTCGCAGAGCAGGGTGGTGGTGCGTGAGTTGTGGAAATCGAGCGTGTCGTAGAGGTCGAGCGGCGCCATGAGGATGTCTACATTGTGGTAGCCATCGTCGCGCACCTTGGTCTGCACGCGCAGGGAAAGGTTGATTTTAGCCGGAGCCTTGTATGTGGTCATGGTGAGTATGAATTTGTTAATCTCTGCGGGGGCGTTTGCGGGGTTGCCGCTTGCGCTGGGCCTCTTGTTCCATTTTCTGGCGTTCTTCTGCTGTGGGGCGGCGGATGATGTGTTCACCGGCTTTGGCCTGGTTGGCTCGGTCGCGTGCCATTTGTTCAAAGTATTCGGGGTCAGACATCCAGAGAAAGCGGTTGTAGGCCTCGGCCTCCACTGCCCTGGCGCGGAGCAGCTGGCGCTGTGCCTGTTCGCGCTCTTGTTCCAGGGAGTGCAGCTCCATGAGCGGGGTGAGCAGCAGCATGGAGGACAGGAAGGCCACCAGCACCAGCACGATGATGCCTGCCACTTTCAGCATGCCGCTGATACCCCGGGTGCGATTGATGCGTTGGGCTTCAATCTCCTCCAGGGTGGGCGTGCGCCGGGTGAAAAAGGACGTGAGCATGGCGGTGGTGCAAGGGGGAAAGGCAATCAGCGTTCAGCAAAGGGAACGAAGCGGCCGCGGCGGGCCAGCACCAGGGTGTGCAGGCGCAGCTGCTTGCCTTTGGAGGAGGCGGGCACCAGCGTGGTGCTGACCTCGAATCCGGCGCGGCGCAGGGTGGCTTCCAGGCGCTTGTCTGCCTTGGAGAGGTTGATGGCCAGCAGGCTGCCGCCTTTGAGCGCGTTGAAATAGGCCTGTGCATCACCCAGTGTCATTTCGCAGCGGGTGTGGGCGCTGCGCAGCAGGATGGCATGCAGCGAGCCGGTGCGCTTGCGGCAGAGCTCGGCGGCGCTTGCGGGTTCGGTGGAAACGCGCTTGTCATCGAAAAGGGTCTTGTTTTCGCTGAACTCGCGATTCCATTTCACGATTTCTGCTACGGGTTCCGCCACGATGAATCGGGCTTTTTCCTTGGGCAGGCATTCCATGGCTTTGGCCAGGCCATAGCCCAGCCCCAGCCCGGCAATCATGATGCAGGGCTGGCCGGCGCGGGTAATGGGTGAGGTAGCGAGCTCTGCCATGGCCTCCTCGCTGCCATAGGTGAAGGAATTGGCGCAGGGCATGCCGTCCAGCTGGAGGGTGAGCACGCCATCGCGCTCCCAGAGCTCCCACACAGAGCCGTTTTCGAGTGCTTTTTCTCCGAGTTTGGTAAGGGGTTTCATAATTGGAGTATCAGTTCAAGGTGATGGAAACAGGACAGTGGTCGGAACCGGTGATATCGGGGTGGATTTCTGCGCTTTGCACGCGGGGAAGCAGGCTTTGCGACACGCAGAAGTAGTCGATGCGCCAGCCCACGTTCCGGGCGCGGGCGCCGCCGCGGAAGCTCCACCAGGAGTATGCGTCGCGTGCATCCGGGTGCAGCGTGCGGAAGGTATCGGCAAAGCCGGCTTGCAGCAGGGTGGTGAAACCGGCGCGTTCTTCGTCAGAGAACCCGGCAGAGAAGTGGTTGGCGGCCGGGCGTGCGAGGTCGATTTCTTCGTGTGCTACGTTCAAATCTCCGCAGAAGACGACCGGCTTCTTCTCTGCCAGCCCCGCTACATAGGCGCGGAAGGCGGCATCCCATTCCTGGCGGTAGGGCAGGCGGGCCAGTTCGTTCTGCGAGTTGGGGGTGTAGCAGTTCACCAGGTAAAAATCCTCAAACTCCATGGTGGCCACGCGGCCTTCGGTGTCGTGCTCCGGGAAGCCGATGCCCAGCGAGGTGGAAAGCGGCGCCACGCGGCTGAGGATGAGTACGCCGGAGTAACCTGGTTTCTGGGCCGGATTCCACAGGCTGTGCGGCCAGGAGGCGAGCCAGAGGTCGCTGACCTGCTCCGGGCGGGCCTTCACTTCCTGCAGGCAGAGGATATCCGGCTGCAGGGTGTCCATCTGCTCTGCCAGCCCTTTGCCCAGGGTGGCGCGGATGCCGTTCACATTCCAGCTGACGAGTTTCATGGCGGGATTATTTGCGGTGGTGGGGGTGAATGGAGCGCAGCTTGTGCAGGCGTTGTTCCATGCGGGGGCGCAGGTTTTCTTCAATCCAGGCATTGGCAGCGGCCAGGCCTTCGGCTTTGTAGATGCGGCCAATCTGGGCTTCCACGCCAGTGGCGTTGCCGGTGAGGCGCAGGAAGTTATTGCTGGTGAACTCAATGAAGAGCGCGCCGTCAATTTCTCCCTTGAACGAGAGAATCCACTCGCGCACATAGAGCGCAAGCACGGCGTCTCCCACCCAGGCCTGGGCGCGTGCAACGGGGTCTTGGTCAGGGCTTAAGGTCGGCATGGCGGTAAGGTGTTTTCTGTTGCGTTTTCTTGTGGGGCACAGCATTGCTGCCAGCGTAGTCCAGTTCTATGGCGATGGCGCTGTGCGGCTGCGTGGTATTGGTCTGGAGGTAGAGAATCTGCTGCGGGGGGCGGAGCAGGCTCAGCTGCATGGTGATGATGCGCTCTTCGACGGAGAAGTGCTGCCGCCCGCTGAGGAGGTCTTTGAGGTTGTTGCGCAACCGGGCATTGCCTGGTTTCCGGCGGCTGGTGGTGTTTTCCAGTTCCCGGCAGGTCCATATTCTCGGGCTGAGCATTCCTTCGCTTTCCATGAGGTCGAGCGTTTCGCGCAGCGCATTCACCGTCGTGGTCTGCGTGGAAATCTGCTCCGGTTCAGGCAGGGAAACAGCCAGTTTCATGGCCTCTGTGGGGCAGATGAGAATCCAGTCTCCCGGGTTGAGCCCCTCCAGCTCATCCTCAATGTTGCCGCGCAGGTCAACAAGTGCCTGGGTGCGGGGGTCAGAATGGCTGCAGCTTGCCACCAGAAGGGGCAGGGCTGCAGCCAGACAGAAAATGATGCTGTGGAGAATCCGCATGGGCGGGTATCAGCCGCGGGAGCGCGGTTCGCGTTCGCCGGCGGTCTTGCCTCCCGGTGCCGTGGTGAACGGAGCGCCGCCTGTGGGGGCTTTCTGGGTAAAGGCCACGCCAGCCTGTTCAAAATCCTTACCTGCTACGGGGAAATCCTTGCGCAGCGGGTGGTAGGGGTAGCCCTCCCACATCATGATGCGGCGCAGGTCCGGATGCCCAGTGAACTCGATGCCCATCAGGTCGTACTGCTCGCGCTCCAGCCAGTTGGCAGAGCGCCATACCGGTACCATGCTCGGTACGGCGTTCGCGGCTTCGCTCACCGGGGTGCGTACCAGAAGGTTGGCGCCGGTCTCTGCCTGGGTGATGGTGTAGTTCACTTCAAAACGAGGCTCCTCGCCCAGGTGGTCTACGGAGGAAACACACACCAGCATGTCGAAACCGCAGGCGTCCTTGGCGAAGCGCATGGCCTGCTCCAGGATTTCCGGAGCGATGGTCAGCGTGATGTCGCCGCGGAATTCCTTGGCTGTAATCTGCGGAAAACGGGTGCAGATTTTGTCTGCTGCGGCTTTCTGGAGAGCGGAAAGATTGATGTCGGACATGGTCGTGAAAACGGGGGTGCAGGATTAGTCCTGGGTGATGATGCCGGCGGGGATGGTGTGGGCATTCTGAGCCTGGCGCAGGTCATGCTCCTTGAAGAAGCCCTTGAGCGGGTGGTCGGTTGCCATAATCTTGTCCTGCAGGGTGATGAGGCCTTGCAGCAGCGCTTCGGGGCGGGGAGGGCAGCCGGAGATGTATACATCCACGGGAACAATCTTATCCACACCCTGCAGCACGGAATAGCTGCGGAACATGCCGCCGGTGCAGGCGCAGGCACCACAGGCAATGCACCACTTCGGGGCGGGCATCTGGTCCCAGATGCGGCGCACCAGGGCGGCCATCTTGTAGGTGTTGGTGCCGCAGATGAACATGAAGTCGGCCTGGCGGGGGGCATAGCGGTTCACTTCTGCGCCAAAGCGGGAGATATCGTAGCGGGAACAGGAGGCAGCCATGTACTCAATGGCGCAGCAGGAGGTGCCCATGGGCATGGGCCACATGGAATACTTGTGCATCCAGTTAATTGCAGCTTCCACGGTGGTGTAGACGAAACCGCCGTCTGCATCCGGGTCACACATGAAGTTAGTCTCGAGTTCCTGAAGATTATCGCTGGCCATAATGGTGTACATACGGGGGTATAGCGCTGCCCCGCTCGCACTAGCATAGCGCATTTCGGGGGAAAGGCAAGCCAAATTTGGAAACGTGGTTTTAAAAAGTGGCGTATCGCGCGCGGTGTTATTTTGTGATGCTCTAATAAAATCTTGACGAAATGTAGACTAGCGTATAGGATGTCACGCATGAACAAGCCCAAAATGCACTGGAGTGCGGCGCTTACTGCGCTGGCATTGACAATGGCAGCGCCGGCTTATGGTCAGGAGTCAACAGGGGATCCATTCCTGGATGCAATGATGATGGACCAGCAGGCTGCCAAGGAAGATGTGGTTCCTGCGGAAAAACCGCAGAGTAATGCTTTTGATGAGGCTGCGGCTCGTACGGAAACGGCGGCAGGGAAGGCGCCGCAACAGGTGGAGACAAAGCTGGTTTCGGCGGCATCTGACACCCGGTTGCTGGATGAGGCTGATGTGCTGCGCGAGCTGGGACCCACGACGGGGCTCTTCCAGAACGATGCTTCCTTTGACGGCAAGCGGGTGGCCGGTGTGGAGCTTAGCTACACTGGTGACAAGGTTCTGCCGGATCAGCGTCTGCTGGACGTGGTGCAGACCCGCGCGGGGAGCGAGTATTCCTCAGTGCGGGTGAATGCTGACCTAGAGCGTCTGATTGAACGCAGCCTGGTGGATCCGGATGCCACGGTATCTGTGCAGCCGAGCGGAGATGCTGTCAAGGTGATTTTCAATGTGCGCTCCAGTAGCGTGATTGCCGGTGTGGGCTTTACCGGCAACGAGGAGTTTGACGATGAGGATTTGCGAGAGACCTGCAAGCTGCAGCCTGGTTCTGTGCTCAGCGATACGACACTGGCAGCAGCGCGTGCCAACATCATCAAGGCATACCAGGAAGCCGGCTATCCCGATACGCAGGTGAGCTGGAAAGCCAATGCCACCGAGAACAAGACCTATAAGGACGTGGTGTTCGAGATTACCGAAGGCCGGGAGGTGAGCATGAACACCATCGAGTTCGAAGGTAACACCGCCTTTGACGGCGAACAGTTGCGCCAGCTCATGCAGACCAAGGAGCGCGGGCTCTTTACCTGGTTCACCAAATCCGGACGCGTTGACCGCGAGCAGGTGGAGGATGACCTGGAGGCCGTGGTGAAGCATTACCGTAACTACGGTTATCTGCGCGCCCGCCTGGCCAATGTGGAATACAAGACCAGCAATAATGCTGAAGGACGCCAGCGTCTGCATCTCAAGGTGACGGTGGAGGAAGGCCCCCGCTACATGGTGCGCAACGTGAGCTTCGGCCCGCTTAAAGCTTATACCCAGGAGGAACTGGAGCCGGGGTTGAGCATGCTCAATGGTGATATCTACTCGCTGCAGAAGGTGTCTGACGACGTGACGATGATCCGCCGCTACTACGGCGCCAAGGGCTATGCCGATGCTGAGGTGCGCCCCGACATCAACGAGGCTGGCGTTGCAGAAGATGGTACGCATCTCATTGATATCCGCTACGAGGTGACGGAGGGTGAGCCATACAAGGTGGGCCGCATCAATGTGCGCGGCAATACCAAGACCCGCCAGCATGTCATCCTGCGCGAGCTGCCGCTCAAACCGGGAGAAAATCTCAACTCGGTGGACCTGGAGACGGCCAAGAAGCGTCTGGATAACCTGAACTACTTTGACCAGGTAGAGGTTTCCCAGGGGCTTTCCACCACCAGCGGCTACCGCGATATCAACGTGAATGTGCACGAGAAGATGACCGGCAGCCTGACGCTGGGTGTGGCGTTCTCCACCGTGGAAAACGTGTACCTCTACACCACGATAACGCAGTCCAACTTTGATGTCCGGGGCTTTGTCAACGGTGGCACCTTTGTGGGTGGCGGGCAGCGCCTGACGGTGAGCGGAAAACTGGGTACGGAATATACCAGCGCATCCATTTACCTGCTCGAACCCTGGTTCCTTGATCAGAAGCTGGCGCTGGGTAATGAGTTGTACTTCTCCAACTCCTCCTACATGAGCGATTATTATGAGCAGGAGAACTACGGCTGGGCAGTCTCGCTGCGCAAGGCTGTTTCCGACCTCACCTCGGTGAAGTTTGAATACCGCCTGGAGCAGTACGGGATTGACACCAAGCGTTGGTCTCCCATCTTCTTCCAGGAACAGAAGGGTGACTACACCCGCAGCCATTTCCGCGTGAGCTGCGATTACGATTCCCGCGATTCCATGGTTACTCCGCGCAAGGGCGGCCACTTGGAAACCCACCTGGGCTACAGCGGTCCCGGCAGCACGGAGCAGACTTACAGCGTGGGTGTGAGCGGCTCGTATTACTATAATTCTTTCTGGGATTCCATCTTCAGCATCAACTTTGGTCTGGAGACGGTGGAGGCTGTATCCGGGGATAATGTGCCCATTTTTGAACGTTGCTACCTGGGTGGGCCTGCCAACCTCCGTGGCTTCCGTTACCGCGATGTGGGCATGATTGATGAGGCTCTTTCCGGTGATGAAACCATGGGTGGCAATTCCTCTGCCTATGTGCAGTTTGAGGTGACTCTGCCTGTGGTGGAATCTGTGCGCTTTGCCATGTTTGTGGACATTGGTTTTGTGCATGAGGATAGCTTCGACTTTGCACCCAATGAACTGGCGGCAGACTACGGTATCGGTTTGCGTATCAACCTGCCCATGGGGCCGCTGGCCGTGGACTACGCCATTCCGTTCAAGAGCGAGAACTGCGCAGATGACGATGGCCAGTTCCAGTTCTATGTGGACTACAAGTATTGATGCCCGCACGGGCCTGCTTTGAGGAAAACACCCCCGGTTGCCTGCTGCAACCGGGGGTGTTTCCGTGAGCTGGGAGCGGGGTTATTCGTCGTCTTCGCCCTGGTACTGGGACTGCGCGTTGCTCAGCCGCTCCTCTGCTATTCTCAGAAGCTTTTCAGCCTTGCGGGAATTGCCGGCTTTTTCCCAGGCGGAGGCAATCATTTTCTGGATTTCCACTTCCTTCTTCAGTTTGAAGAAATCGCCGCCGCCGGATTGCACATGCTTATCGAAGAGCTTTTCGGCATCCTTGGCCAGGGTGCTCCAGGCGCGGGCGGGGGCGTCATCTCCCAGCAGGTTCATGTACTGGGAAAGTAATTGCCCGAAAATGTCGCCGCGCTTGGTGTATTTCTTGAGCTGTTTGCGGTAGAGCGTGGCCATGCCGGTCAGGTTGTTGGCCTCCTTGTAGGTTTCTGCCTGGCGTCCGACGGCGCTGAGGACAAGGTCTGCCCGGTCATCTCCACCGCGTTTGTTCAGCTGGCTCATGGAGCGCCGCATGGCCATCTGCTTGCTGGCGGCGTTCTTGCCTGCCAGCAGGTACTTGTCCTCCACCTCTGCGGCAAGGTCCAGTAATTCGGAGTTCTTCTTGCTCAGGCGGATGAGGTCGGTGTCAATCTTGCGCCAGGTGGAAACGGGCGGCAGGTGTTCCTTGTCATGTCCCAGAATCTTGATGTAGTGCGCCCAGGAAACGGTTTCGTTCGGGAAGGCATTGGTCACAAAGCGGGCGGAGCTCTGTGCCTCGGTCACGCAGCCGATGCGCACCAGGTAATTGGCCAGTACCATGGCATCTGCCGCAGGTAC
>JAFNWZ010000360.1 GCA_017379255.1 Akkermansia sp.
GGCAGGGAGGAATAGAGGTTCAGCCCTGCCAGCAGCGAGGAAAAGAGCGCGCCTGCAATGCCGCAGACCAGGTAGAAGAGCAGGTAGCGCCGCGGCCCCATGGCCTGCTCCACCGCTGGGCCAAAGAAGTACAATGCCCACATGTTGAAGAGGATGTGCCCGAAATTCGCATGCACGAACTGGTAGGTGATGAGCCGCCAGATTTCGCCTTCCAGAAAGCAGGTGAACCAGGAATACGCGCAGAGGATTTCAAAGAGGGAGGTCTTGGGCGCCTGGGGGTAGGGTATGCCCAGAACAGCTTCCCGCTGCACCATCAGCCCCGCGAAAAAGACAACGGCGTTGATGATGATGATGGCCTGGGTGACACTGAGTCTGCGTTCGTTCATATTGTGGGGTTAGATGCGTCCTGGCTTCTGCCTGTTCAATTCAGCCTGCGTTCAATTTCCTCAATCTCTTCCATGCTGAGCAGGTGCTCCACATGGCAGGCCACCTCATCTGCTCGCGCGGCAGGGAGTCCGGCGGCTTCTTGCAGAAAACGCTGCAGGATGCCGTGCGCCCGGATAACGCGGTCAGCATATTGCCAGCCTTTTTCGGTGAGTTCAATGGGGGCGTAGGGGCGGTGGGTGATAAGCCCTTCTTCTGCCAGTTGGCGCACGGCGGCGGTGACACTCGGCTTTTTGACCGCGAGCATGGCGGCCACATCGCTCACCTGTGCCTTTCCGTTTTCGCGGCACAGGTGGCCGATGGCTTCGAGGTAATCCTCTGCGCTGCGGCTGAGTCTGGTGAACTTCGGGCTCATGCTTTTTTCTTGCGCAGCGTTGCCACGCATTCCAGATGCTTGGTCTGGGGGAAGAGGTCAAAGGGCTGGACTTCCACTACCTCGTAGCCTGCTTTGTCAAATTCCGCAAGGTCGCGAATCTGGGTGGCGGGGTTGCAGGAGACGTAAACCACGCGGGCCGGGCCGAAGGCGAAGAGCTGGTTGAGGAACACCATGTCGCAGCCCTTGCGCGGGGGGTCGATGACCACGGCTGTTTCTTCTGCCGGGAAATCCACCTGCTCGAAAATAGCCTCGGCACTGGCGGCCAGGAAGCTGGCGTGGTTAATGCCGTTGCTGCGGGCGTTGGCCCGTGCCCAATCGGCGCTGGTTTCGCTCACCTCCACCCCCAGCACCTTTTCAAAATGCGGGGCGAGGGTAAGGGCAAACAGGCCGCTGCCGCAGTAGGCATCCACCAGGTAGCGGGCGCCTTCTGCACAGGCCTGGCGGGCTACATAGCCGGTGAATGCGGGCAGGATGTACGGGTTGTTCTGGAAGAAATCCCCCGCCAGGAAGTTGAAGGTGAGCTCGCCCACCTTTTCGGTGCACACGGCATTGTTATTGGTGATGACACTGCCTTCGCTCACGCGCATGAGCAAGGTGGCGCCGCGCTTGTACTGCGCGGCTGCCTGGTGTACGGCTTTGCGCACCACGGGCAGGGCATCGTTGAGCTCCTCCATGGCAATGGGGCACTGCTTCACATCGCACACCTCGGTGCGGGAACCAACGCGCAGGAAGCCGATGTTGCCCACCTTGGCATCCTTGGGTTTGTGGAAATGCGGGGTGATTTTGCTGCGGTAGCCGTATATCTGCGGAGAGGCAATGGCGGGCAGCACGGGAAGCTGCAAGCCCGCCTGCAAGCGCAGCAGGTCGGCCACCTGGGCGGTTTTCCATTCCAGCTGGGCGCTGTATTCGAGGTGCTGGTACTGGCAGCCGCCGCAGTAGCCGTATACGGGGCAGAGCGGCTGCACCCGCTTGGGGGAGGCTTCAAGCACTTCCACCAGGTCGGCGTGGGAGCAGTTCTTTTCGTTGCGGTAAATGCGGGCGCGCACTTTCTCACCAGGCAGGGTATACGGTACAAACACCACCCAGTTATCAACGCGGCCGACGCCGTGTCCCTGGTTGGAGAGGTTTTCGATGGTGAGCTCCAGTTCCTGGTGGTAGGCAAAGGGCTCTGCTACAAACTTGCGGGGAGGGGTATTCATGCGGTTAAGTTAATCCTTGTTAATTTTGCCATCGATGTTCATGGGCAGATTGCCTTTCATGACAGGGGAACGCAATCCGCGCAGCTCTACGGAGTTGGGCATGGGCTCATCATCGTTCTCGCGGCTGATGGCTTCTTCCGGCGGGGCAAACCGGCGAACGCGCAACACGCTGCGCAAATCCTGCGGTTGCTCATCGCGGGGTTCTGCCATGGTGGCGGGTTGGGCTTCTTTCTTCTGCGGGCGTGCTGGTGCCGTTTTAGCCGGGGCGGGAGTGGCTTGTTCCGCCAGCAGTCTGCGGGCTGCGGCCTGCTGTTCCTCTGTGGGGACTGCATCTTGTTTTTCACCAGCCTTGCGGGCGCGGCTGGTGAGCAGGCGAGGCCCGTGCTGCGGGTGGGTAGATGGGAGGTCCTGCGCCTCTTCTGTTGCGTCGCCTGCTTCTTCCCCGGTGTTTTCCGCAGCATGGCGCGCGGCGTATCCGGCAGCTTCTGCTGCAATGCGTTGTTCTTCCTCGGCCTTTTCCCTGTCCATGCGGGCACGCAGTGCGCGTATGGCCTCCGCTTCTGCCTCACGTGCTTCTGCTGCGGCTGTTCTGAATTCCTGGCGCAGTGCGTTGCTGAGCTCTTGCGCGGCGTCTGCCTGTGCCGCTGCATCTTCCGGGCTTAATTCAGGAAGCGGTGTTACAGAGCAGGCGCTCAGCAGCACGGCGGAGCATATATAGGAGATGGGGCCAAAGCGTTTCATTCGCGGGTATTCTATCATGTAGCCCCCACCTGTTGCAAGCACTATTCCTGTCGCGCGCGCGGGGGTGGATGCATTTGGCGGTTGACAGCCCGGGCAATTTTATGGTAGAAAGAGTGCATGGCTAGAGTATATACAACTACCCAGAGGTTGGGGCTGTGGTCGAGCATCGGAGTCGGCGCGCTGATGATATTGGGCGGCGCTGGTCTGTTTGTGGCCATGAACTGCTCCAATGAGAAAGTGGATGGCGGCTATGCGGCTTATGTGTACACGAACCCGATTTTCGGAATCAAGGAGTTCCGTGGCGTTATCAAAGGGCCTGGTGGCACGGGCTATGTGTGGCGCCAGAAATCCATCCCGATTTGCGTGACTCCGTATACCATGACGGAGATGTTCGATGACATCCGCGCCGCGGACCAGCTCAAGATGAAGGCTGAGGCGTACCTTGTGTACCGCATTGATGCGAATAAGGTCAAGGAGTTCGTGGAGAACTACGGTGCTATTGCTGAAGTGCCGAACAATCCGGATGAAATTGCCAAGGATGCGTATGATTCATTCATCTGCCAACCTTTCCGCACTGCGGTGCGCACGGCGATTGCCCAGTTCCGCGGGCTGGATGCACCGGGTAAAATCCCTGAAATTACACAGATGGTGGAGGCTAGTCTCCGCAAACAGCTGGAGGGTACTCCCTTCATTGTGGAATCGGTGACCATTGGTTCCACTCTGCCGCCGGAAAGTGTGACGGCTGGTATCACCAAGAAGGTGGAAGCCACTCAGGAATATGAACGCCAGGCTATCATGCTGGAAATCGCCAAGCGTTCCGAGGAGATTGCAGAGGCAGAAGGCCGCGCCAAGGCTAACCGCGTGAACCAGGAGGCGCAAGGTGAACTGCTGCGCGCCAAGGCAGAGGCAGATGCCAAGCTTTATGCCAAGCAGCAGGAGGCTGCTGCTATCGTGGCTATGAAGAAAGCTGAATCGGAAGGTATGATTCTGGAGGCAGCCGGTA
>JAFNWZ010000361.1 GCA_017379255.1 Akkermansia sp.
CCCAGGGCTTTCACCTGAGAGGCCAGTGCCGTGCGGGCAGCGGGAAGATCCGTCACCAGGCCGAAAAGCGCGTTTGCCGTGCGGGCAGCCTCGGCAGCCTGCTCATCATTACCAGCGCGCTGGGCTTCGTCGAGCACCTTGTAGGCGCGCTGACCCAGATTGTAGAACTTGCTGGCGTTGCGGGAAGCGCGGGCCGGGTCCAGATTATAGCTGGCGGGGCTGGACTCAATCAGCCTGTAAACCCAGCCAACGTTGTCGGGGTTGGAAATAGCAACATTCACAATGGTGTTAAGACCCTCCATGGCCATGTCATCAGGCACACGGCCCTTCACCTTGCGGCTCATCTCCAGGTATTCAGCAGCCTTCTTGAAATCAGGTTTTTCCTTAAGAATGTATGCCTGCACCAGAATGAAGCAAATCTGACCATCCATCTTGAGCTTCTTTTCCATGGCGCTCACCTTGCCACTCTGCACCAGTTTGAGGTACTTCTCAAAGCAGGCAATGGCATCATCGAACTTACTCTTGTCGCCATTGTTCTTACCGTCATCGCCCACACCCTGCTTGTAACGGCAGTTACCCATCTGGAACAGAGCATAGGTAAAATACGGCTCATACGCCTCCGGCTGGCCGGGCACGTTTTCCTTGGCGCGCGCCAGTGTGGCGGGGTCTTTCCATCGGGGGTCGTCCATGAATGCCTTGAAAGCATTGTAGGCTTCTTCATACATGCCGCCCTTGAAATAGCAGACGCCCTTTTCCCAGGCATAGAACGGCAGCACATAGGCGAACTGCCGAGCAGTGGCGCCCTTGCCGCTGTATCGCTTGATCACCGCGTCGCAAAGCTTCACGGCATCCTCAGTCTTACCCTGCTTGGTCAAGGCTTTCACCTTGGTCAGGGAAGACAGCGGATCCTGCGCCTGACACACCATCGGCATGCTCAATGCCAGGGCGGCCATCACAGATAATGCTGTTGTGTAATTATTCATAAATGATTCTCGTGAGTTAGAAAATAACTATCATCGGGGACAAAGAAGGGGAGCACGCGGATTCTGTTTCCGACACGCTCCCCTCCTGAGCCCGATATCAGGATTATTCCTGGGCTGAGGTGTTCAGGCCTACAGTCGAGATACCCGCTTCAGAGAGAGCGGCCATCACGTCCACGATGCGCTGGTGCGGCGTTGCCGGAGCACCCTCCACCATAACGATAGGGTTCGTATCTGCAGCCTTGGCAGCTTCTGCCAGGTTCTTAAGTGCTTCAACCAGCTCGTTCAGCTCACGCTCCTGACGGTATTCCGGGGAGCGGGGGTCGAGTCCGGGATTCATGGCACCACCCATGGGCATATCGCCGTTCCAATAGATGGCACCAGAGGCTTCCACCTTCACCCGTCCAGGTTCCAGAGGAGGCGGAGTGCCGCTACCGGTGGAGTTACCGGGCAGAGAAACACTCAGGCGCTTCTCACTCACCAGGGAGGTTGCCACAATGAAGTAAATAAGGAGCAGGAAGCAGGCGTCCATCATGGACGACATGTTCATCTGAGGCTCCTCCTCAGGCTCCGCGGCACGCTGTTTACGTCTTGCCATAATTAGTAATCTTTCTTTGTTTTTGATTATCTGGCGGGCAGAGTACCGAACACCACGTTAGACAGACCTGCAGCAGCGGCACAACGGATAACCGTGGCGGAGCGCTCCCACGG
>JAFNWZ010000362.1 GCA_017379255.1 Akkermansia sp.
ATTCGCAGCACCTTTACCACACCAGACAAGGCACTGGAGATTCAATGGCAGACGGTGCTGCGCAACGGCTCTCACTACCTGAGGCAGGAACTGGAAGTAAAAGCCCGGAAAAACACTACCTTTGAGAAGCTCACTCCGCTGGTATACAATATCCAGGCGGGCGGCACTCCGGAACTTTCCGGCAACACAACACACGGCAAGGTGGTTGTGAACGATTTGATTTTCTGTGGTCTGGAAACGCCGATGAGCGAAATGTCCGTGCCCGGCGGGAGTGAAGCCCCCACGGGCGGCTGGAATCCGGAAAACTGGAATGCAGATAACTTCTCGCCCGTATTCAACGTACCGGCATCCATGGCGGCCAAGTATGGCAAAGCCTATGCAGAAAAGGACGGCCCCGTGGTGCGTGGGCTGGCAGCCTCAGAAGGAGAAGTATCATTCCAGGAATCAGGTTCTTGCAAGATAGACATCGGTGGAGGTCTGAATGTGGTAGCCGTGCAAATCTTCCCCAAGGGAAGCACCAATGTAGCCTCAGAAGATGTCCACACGGCAGGCAAGTCATCCACCTACACGCTGGATGTTCCCGAGGCTGGTTCTTACACCCTCAAAATATGGGTTGATACAAGAAAGGAGGAAATAACCGGCGAAGGCACCCTGACGTATTCTCTCCCGCTGGATACAACCGAAAAAAACGCAGCAACAGGACCGACCGCTGTTGTGCAGGGCGACTGGGTGCGCAGCACTACCCTGCAGAAAGGCCAGACATGGGAAGTTTCCTCCGTGCTTGGTTTCTTTGCCCCGGAACAGAAGCGCCGCTCATTCCTGGCATACAGCGAACGAGAACGAGCCGCCGCTTACCGCCTGTTTATTCACTACAACGACTGGTACGAAATCGGCATTACCATTAACAACAACCAGAACCCGCTGCAGCGCAATTCCGAAAAATGGCAGCTCAATATGCTGGAAACCTGGAAACGCGAAATGTTCCAGAAACGCAAGACGCCTATTGACTGCTTCGTCATCGATGACGGCTGGGATGACTTCAACAGTCTGTGGGATTTCCACGCCGGTTTCCCCAGCGGATTCTCCAAGATAGACAAAGTACTCCGCGGCATGAAGAGCGGCCTGGGTACCTGGCTCGGCCCCGTCGGCGGCTATGGTGCAGCCAAAAGCATGCGCCTGGGGCATTGGAACAAAAAGCACCCCAATAACCAGATTGACAATTTCCAGCTTTCCAACCAGGAATACTTCGATGCATTCGTGGGGCGGTGTTCCCAGATGGTCAAGGATTATGAAATGCGTTACTTCAAGTTCGACGGCATTTCGACCCACTTCCACTCCAAGGGACCGGGCAACCTGGAAGACGCAGAAGGCATCATCCGCGTGCTCACAGCGCTGCGCAAAGCCAGAAATGACATTTTCCTGAACACCACAGTGGGCACATGGGCCAGCCCGTTCTGGTTCCATTACTCAGATTGTGTA
This sequence comes from Akkermansia sp., assembly GCA_017379255.1. GTDB lineage: Bacteria > Verrucomicrobiota > Verrucomicrobiia > Verrucomicrobiales > Akkermansiaceae > Akkermansia. The sequence continues at coordinate 1,480 of JAFNWZ010000362.1, forward strand.
TGGCGCCAGGAGAATGACTTCGGCCAGGAAGGCAGTGCCGGCGATGCCCGCGACAAATGGATTACCTACCGCGACCGCCTGGTGCACGAAGTCTTCGTGACAGGGGCTCCGTTCTTCCCCATCAACTCAGTGATGACCCACGGCCTCATCATCACCAAGAACGGGCCGCCCCATGTCATGAGCAAGTCCCCGGACAACTGCATCAAAGAAATGCGCACCGCGTTTGGCTGCGGATCATCCCTCCTGGAGTTATATGTAGACCAGGATCTGATGAACCAGGAAAACGGCAAACTGTGGGACGAACTGGCAGCCTGCATCAAATGGGCACGCCGCAACGAAGACGTACTCGCCGATATCCACTGGGTGGGCGGCAACCCGTGGGATAAGAATGCGGGAGATGGTGACATCTACGGCTGGGCGGCCTGGAATCCCACCAAATGCACGCTCACCCTGCGTAATTCCAGCGACAGAGAAAAGACGCTCACCACCACGCTTCGCCAGATTCTGGATGTACCGCCCTCTGTGAAAAAAGACAAGGTAATCTTCCGCAATTCATTCAAGGACCAACGTTCAGTTCCGGCACTGGTGGGCAAAGCCATTAACATCGATAAAGAAATCAAGATTACCCTCAACCCTCAGGAGGTCATCGTACTGGAAGGCGTATGCGAAGCTGGCAAGAAACAAGATTCGGCAGATGAAAATGCAGACGACGATGCCACCCCGAAAAAGAAGAAAGGCAAAAAGAAGAAAAGCAAAAAGAAAAAGAAAGCATAATCAGCCATCATCATAGCGGCATCTGACGATGCCGCTTTTAACATCTCCTCAAACTGGTGCACATTTTCGGCAGCTCTATCGGATATTTGCTTGCTTGTGGGGCGGTTTCGTATATAATGAACGTACTGCTATGATTGACCAGTTGCGCAAACGACTTTTGGACCGGGAAAACCCGGTGCGTATTCATCTTATCGGCGTGGCCGGTGCCGGCATGAGCGGCATTGCGCGCATGCTCCTGGAAATGGGGCACCGGGTGAGCGGCTGCGACCGCGTCACCAGTGAGGAAACCGAGCGTCTGCAGCAGAGCGGTCTCGCATTTGCTTGCCCGCACACTGCTGAAGCCGTGGCAGATGCGGAGATTGTCATTTATTCCAGCGCCATCCGGGAAGACAACGTGGCTCTGGCCGCCGCCCGCAAACTGGGCAGCCTGTGCATGCGCCGCGCGGAGTGCCTGGCCGCTATCCTGAACAATAAAAAGGGCGTAGTGGTTGCCGGCACTCACGGCAAGACCACCACCTCTGCCCTCACAGCACATCTGCTGCGCGAAGCACGCCTGCGCCCCTGCCACTATGTGGGCGCCGAAATCCCGGTGCTGGGAGCCAATGCTCACTGGAACGCAGACAGCGACTACCTGGTAGCAGAAGGCGATGAATCCGACGGCACTCTGGTTAATTATGTACCGGAGCACAGCATTGTGCTGAACGTGGAGGCTGAGCACCTTGACTTCTACCGCGACCTGGACCACATCAAGGAAGTTTTCCACACACTCTGCCGCCAGACCAAGGGCAAGATTTTCTACTGCAAGAGTGATGCAGGCGCAGCAGACGTATGCAGCCAGTACCCGAACAGCATTTCCTACGGCTGGGAGAATGCCGACTACACCGCTTCAAACATCACGGTGAAACGCGGCCGCACCCTTTACACCATCAACCACAAAGGAGAGAAACTGGGCCGCGTGGAACTCGGCATTCCCGGCAAGCACAATGTGCTCAACTCACTTGCAGCCACAGCTGCAGCGCTGGAAATGGGGGCAGATTTCGCCAGCATTGCGCGCGGACTCGCCTCGTTTGCAGGCGCCCGCCGCCGTTTCGAAACCAAGTTCCTGAGCTATGATTACCGCATCGTGGATGACTACGGTCATCATCCGACAGAAATTGCAGCCACCGTGCAGACCGCACAGAGCCTGAACCCGGAACGACTGGTCATTTTCTTCCAGCCGCACCGCTACACACGCACCAAGCTGCTGCGCGACGACTTCGGCCGGGTCCTTCAGAATGTAGACAAACTCTTTGTGGCAGATGTCTACCCGGCCAGCGAGCTGCCGATTCCCGGCATTTCCGGCCAGACCATTGTGGACGCCGTGCAGGAACACGCGCCGGAGGCAGATGCCACTTTCCTGCCGGATATGAGCATGGCTCACTATGTGGTGGGCAACCAGCTGCGCCCTGGCGACCTCTTCCTGACCCTGGGAGCAGGAAATGTGCATGTGGCGGGTGCAAAGATTGCACAGGATTTACGCGTACTCACAGAGATGCAGGCCGAATGCGGCCGTGAATTCCCTGCCCGACTGTACGAGCCGATGCGCAAACACACCACGCTTGGCGTAGGCGGCGTTGCCCAGTACTGGGTGGAGCCGGATACGCTGGAATGCATGCAGGAAGTGGTCAATTATTTCAAGGACCACAACATCCCGGTACATGTGGTCGGACGAGGTTCCAACCTTGTCGTGCGCGATGGCGGCATCCGCGGTGCGGTAGTGCACCCCTGCGGTGGTGATTTCGACAAGCTGGAGCTGATGGATTCCACCACGATTCTGGCCGGCGCCAATGTGAAGGTCAAGAAACTGGCCGCCTTTGCTGCAAAGCACGGCATTGCCGGGTTTGAGTGGATGGACGGCATCCCCGGTTGTGTGGGTGGCAGCCTGCGCATGAATGCAGGCAGCATGGGTGGCGAAATGTGGGAGAACTTCGTTTCTGCCACAGCGCTGGATGAAGACGGCGAAATCATCACCATGTGCAAGCATGACATGGAGCCCGCCCGCTACCGCTGCATCCCGGACTTTGAGCACAATATGGTGATGCTGGCCACCTTCAGCGGCACCCGTGGTAACACTGCTGAAATTGAGCAGAAAATGGAAGAGTTCCGCGCCCGCCGGAAAGCCAGCCAGCCGTTGGAACCCAGCGCAGGCTGCACCTTCCGCAACCCGTCAGAAATTCCCGCAGGCAAGTTGATTGACGAACTGGGACTGAAGGGCTTCAGCATCGGCGGTGCCGAGATTTCCACAAAGCACGGCAATTTCATCATCAACAAGGGCAATGCCAGAGCCACGGATGTCACCGAGCTGATTGACCACATTCTGCGCACCGCCCAGAAGGAACGCGGCATCGCCCTGCACGAAGAGGTGCAGGTTATCGGCAACCGGGAACTCGAATTCTAAATACATATTCTCCTACACATGAAAGAACTTCAAAAAGATACTAAGATTGCCCTGCTCATGGGTGGGCCTGGTTCGGAGCGGGAGGTTTCTCTCGCTTCCGGCAATGGCGTGCTCGAAGCCCTGCGCCAGGAAGGATTTACCGCCGTGACCCCGGTTATCGTTGATTGCGAACGCCCCGGAATCCCAGCCGGCACCGAGCTGTGCTACAACATGATTCACGGCACCTACGGTGAGGACGGCGGCCTGCAGTCTTATCTGGAAGAACTCGGTATCCCCTACACCGGCGCCGGATCCGTCACCAGCCGTAACTGTTTCGACAAAGTACTGACCAAGAAATTCTTTATTGCAGGCAATGTGCCCACCCCGCTGAGCGAAACCATCGCTCCGGGCGAAATGCCCACCCTGCCCGTTCCCTGCGTCATCAAGCCTCCATGCGAAGGTTCTTCCGTAGGCGTACACATTGTACATGAATCGGCAGAACTTCCCGCAGCCGTGGCAGATGCCGCCAAATACGGCAAGGAGATTCTGGTGGAAGAATACATCAAAGGCAAGGAACTAACGGTTGCCATTTTCAACGGCGAGGCTCTGCCGGTTGTCCATATCTGCCCGCGCAGCGGGTTCTATGACATGAACAACAAATACCCCTCACTGTACGGTGGCGTGGGCTCCGACTACATCTGCCCGGCCGATATCTCACCAGAGGAAACTGCCGCCGTCCAGGCGGCAGCCGTGGCCGCCTACAAAGCCTTGAATGTGGAGGTATATGGACGCGTGGATGTGCTCCTGACCGACGATGGCAAGCCCTATGTGCTGGAAATCAACACCATTCCGGGCATGACCAGCGCCTCCCTCTTCCCCAAGGCAGCCGCAGCTGCCGGTATCAGCTACGGCCAGCTCTGCACCCGCATTGCAGAAGTGTCTCTGAACCAGCCCCGAGGCTGATTCCACCGCCGCCCGCAATGCCTGCATGAAGAGCCGCAACCAATACAGACGCCACCACCGGGAACAACAGGCAGCCTCCGCCAATGTGAGGCTGCTGGAGGCGGCGCTTTCCATCAAGGACCGCCTCTTCAGTATTGTGGCTCTGCGGCGAGGTCTGCGCCGGCTGCGCCGCTGGGGCATTATCCTGCTGATTGTACTGCCGCTGCTGGCGGCGCTGTTCTGGGGCGGCAAGGCAGCCGTTGAAAAGGCGTACAGCCTGAGCATGGACAAGGTGAGCTTTGATGCCCGCCAGAATCTCATTTCCAAGGAACAGGCCATGGAGATTCTGGGCATAGAGGGCGCTATCAACATGGCAACGCTGGACACAACCGCCATGCAGAAGAAATTGGAGGAAAATCCCTGCATCAAATCTGCCCACATCCGCGCGGAGCTGCCCGATACGCTGCACATTGAAATCAACGAGCGAATCCCCGTGGTGTATGTGGAGCAGGAAAGCGGCACAGATACGGGCAACCGTGTGCGCTACTTCATGGATCCCGGCGGCAGACTCTTCCCGGTCATGCCGGAATACCACCGCAATTTCATGGGAGTTCCGGTGTGGTACCTGCAACCTGGCGATGTTCCGGAATTTGCCGCAGGGGCGGAAGTCCCGGAAGAACGCCGCCGCCCGATTGTCGAGCTTGTGGCAGCGGCCAACCATTACTCGCTGGTGGAAATCCCCGCCATACGCGAAATTTTCCGTCCAAAGGAATGGAAAATCATCATCACCCTTGAAAATGACGCAGAGGTTCTCATGCAGGTGTACGACATCAAGGGGCAGATGGAACGCCTGGCCATGATTCTGGAGCATTGCCGCGCCACGCACCGGCATGCGCGCAGCATCAATGTCATCCCCCGCATCAATCCCACCGTCATTTACGCCGGAGAAAATTGATGCACCTCACTGCAACGGAGGTATGACTTTGCACCGGCTTGAAATGAAAGCGGGTTCATGCTAGTGTACAGGCATGGATAACGAACAAATGATCAAAGTGATGTCCTACCTCATCGGTTACCGGGTGGGGAGTCAGGTAATGCCGCAGATGCTTCCCGGACTGCAGGGGGAAGATGTGCTTGCAGAGATGCTGGGCAAGGGATTCCAGGATGGCCTCTCCGGCAACATGGACATGAGCCTCATTGATGAGCATGTGAACGAATACCAGCAGACCTTCCTTTCCATGCTCCAGAAGCGTGGCGATGAAAAGGCTCAGAAGAACCTCGAAACCGGCCAGCAGTACATGGCCGAAAACGGCAAGCGCGAGGGCGTGACCACGACGGAATCCGGTCTGCAGTACGAAGTGATTACCCCCGGCACCGGCGAAAGCTACGACGCAGCCAAGCATGGCGAAGCCCCCACCGCCGAAGTGATGTACAAAGGTACACTGGTGGACGGCACCGTGTTCGACCAGAGCCAGGCTCCGGTCAAGTTCAACATCCGCCAGGTGATTCCTGGCTTCACGGAAGCCCTCAAACTCATGCCCGTAGGCGCCAAATGGCGCGTAACCATTCCCGCCAACCTGGCATACGGTGCCAACGGTCCCGGCAGCATCGGGCCGAACAGCACGCTCATCTTCGAAATGGAGCTGCTGGGGCTCACCAAGTAACGCCAACCTTTCAAAACCACTATGGCCGACTACTCATCCCGTCGCACCACCATCATCCGCGTAGCGGTATTCACCCTGCTGGGTGCGGTGCTGCTTGGCTATGGTCTTGCTTGCCTGGAAGGTTCAGAACGCTGGCTCTGGGCAGGTATCGGTCTGTTCGATTTCGCGTATGCGGGTATCATTTCCCGCCCCCTCTGGCGCAAGCAGGACTGATGCGACATTAGTTGAATTTGCAAGCGCCGTTCCTCTTGCAGGAACGGCGCTTTGCTCTTTTACTTCTTAGGGAAGGAAACCTTTACCTTCTTGCTCTTCCAGGCGCGGATGAAATCCTGTTGCAGACGGGCAATGGAGCGGTGCGGTTTAATCAGCTCCTGGGCCGCCTCATCTGCCGGCTTACCATCAATCAGGGCCTGCAGGTACGCCTTCATGGCGTCCACTCCCTTCTTACCATCCAGGTGAACAAAGAAGGCAACCGTCATCACCGAAAGCATGTATGTATCCTTGCCCTGCGGCATATAGCCATACATGGTCTGCTGGTCCATGGTGAAGAAATCCTCCAGCGAGAAGTCGAAATCCAATGCACCGCGGTCTGCACGCTGCTTAGCCGCATGCAGAATCAGCGAGAACCCGCGGTCAAAGTCCAGGTCTTCGCCCACATAAGGAACATAGCCCACATATTCAGCCCAGCCCTCGTTTGCCCAGATAGGCAGATTATTGAGCAGGAACTGCTGGTGGGTCAGCTCATGCACCAGGGCGTGAGTGTCAATATCCTCCTTGACTACTGAGCCATTGGCTCCAATGCCCAGCGAGGGGAACGGAATCATCACCTTGTCCATGGCGATGTGTTCCTCTTTGATAACTTGGGGCGTGCCAGGGGCTACATTAGCCGGTCTGCGGAACGCCCCCAGGAACACACCTGCTGAATTGCGGGGACCGCCCGCCGCATAGTATGCCTCCATCGTGGGCTGCAGCTGCACCAGGAACTTCTTATCGCCGCGCTCGGCCGTGGCGCGAGGTACGGGAATCTCCCCGCCTATGGCCTTGTTGGCCGCATAAGCGCACTCGCAAAGACGCGCCACGGTTTTCTGGGCGGCGGCATCCAGCTTGACAGGAGACACATACAGGAAATGATTGGACGTATAGGCAAAACCCGGCCCCCCCTGCGGCCCCGGAGCAAGCTCCGTATCCTTCGGCACAGAAACTTTGCGGGGCCAATCGCCGGGGTTCTTCACGCGAACATTCTTCACCCCCATTTCGCGCAGCTCCTTCTTCTTGCGGCTGGCAGCCTTGCGCACATCGCGCTCCTTGGCCTTCCTGGCCTTGGCGGAACGCTTTGTCCTGGCGGGAGCATCGTCATCTGCGGCCGATGCCACATAAGAAAGCGGCATCAGCAGCATCAGACCGGCAAGCAGCAAATGCAGCAGCTTCATACCATATCAGCGGGTAAGGCCATCTCGCTTGGCCTGGTTCCAATAGGCGTACTCTGAGCGGTTGAAATCAACATACTCGGGAGAAAGGTCGGTGGTGTAGACCACATAATCCTCAGAACCCAGGTTGAGATTGATGATAATTTCGAACTCCCGGGCCTGCACGCGCTCACGCAGGTCATCGCTGGGGGTATCCGTCTGTTCACCACCGCGGCAGGCAGGCAGACCGGCAATGTCGATATCCACCTTCTCTTCCACCACCAGGGCACCGGAGTAGCCTACAGCGTGGATAATGCGGCCCCAATTCGGGTCGCCACCGTTCCAAGAGCTCTTCACGAGGTTGGACTTAGCCACGCCCTCTGCCACCTTGCGGGCTTCTTCCTGCGTGGGGGCCCCCTGCACCTTCACGGTCACAAACTTCGTCACGCGCTCGCCATCCTGCACGATGCGCTTGGCCTGCTCCAGCATCACATAATGCAGAGCCGCCACAAATTCATCCCACCCCTCGGCGCCGGGTTCCAACTGCACCCCGGAAGCACCGTTTGCCAGCACCAGGGTAGTATCGTTGGTGCTCATGTCACCGTCAATAGTGATGCGGTTGAACGAATGCTCCACACCATGGCGCACGATGGCATCCAGATGCTCGCGGGAGACCCCAGCGTCAGTGCAGATAAGGCAGATCATCGTAGCCATGCAGGGGGAAATCATGCCGGCACCCTTGCAGCAGGAGCCAATGCGCACCTGTCTGCCGCCGATGGTGATTTCTACGGCTACTTCCTTCTCTCGCGTATCACTGGTAATGATAGCAGAGGCCACGTTGTGCCCGTTTTCGGCAGAAAGATTCGAGCAAAGCTCCGGCAGACGCGGCGTAATGCGCATCATGGGCATGGGCAGGCCAATCACGCCCGTGGAGCAGACTGCCACCTCGCTGGGAGTAAGCCCCAGCTGCTCAGCCACCACGCGGCATTCGGTGCGGGCATCCTCCACACCGCGCACGCCGGTGCAGGCGTTGGCGTTGCCACTGTTTGCCACAATGGCGCGGATATTGCCGCGGGTGAGGTGGTGCTCGCTCACGCGCACACAGGCAGCGCGCACCCGGTTCGTCGTAAACGTGCCGGAAGAAGTGGTCGGCAGCTCAGAATATACCAGTGCCAGATCCAGGCGCGTCGCCTCCGGCTTCTTGATACCGCAGCTCAGCGCATTAGCCACATACCCCTTAGCGGCGGTAACGCCACCCTCAATGCTTTTCATTGTACCAACGGACATAGTGAAAGTAATAATATTTGTACACACCTACTTTGCCACATTTTCCCAGCATTTTCAAGCCTAAACATGAACCACCCCGGCTGCCTTTCAGCAACCGGGGTGGTGTCAACTTTTCTCTCTCTTTTACTGAACCTCGCTCTCGCGGGTACGTCTGTATTTTATCAAATTATCCTACCATGTCAAGGGGATTTTTTTAATAAAATTACACTATTTTTGTAGAATTTTATTCAGCACCTCAATGCAGCGGGCATTTTCACGGTCATTGCCGATAGTGATGCGGATGTATTCATGCAATCCATAGGCAGCCATGGGACGCATGATAACCCCTTGGGCAAGAGCCAGTTTGAACACCTCCACCCCATTTCCCACATTCACGAGGATGAAATTAGTGTGGCTGGGCACATACTCCAGCCCCAGCTGTTCAAAGAACTCCACATACTGGCGGCGGCCGCGGCAAACCATCTCCACCGAACGGGCAATGTGTTCCTTGTCATCCAACGCAGCCAGGGCTCCCACCTGCGCAAAGGAATTGACATTGAACGGCGAGCGGGCCTTGTTCAGCAAATCGGCAATCTCTGGTGTCGTAATGGCATAGCCGCAGCGCGCCCCCGCCAGGCCGTATGCCTTGGAGAACGTGCGCAGCACCGCCACATTCCTGCCCTCCTTCACAAACTTCACACTATCCGTGGGCAGCCCGGCAAACTCGATGTAAGCCTCATCAATTGCCACCACCACATGCTCCGGCACGCGGGAGATAAAAGACTCCAGCTCATCCTGCGTCACCATCGTCCCCACCGGGTTAGTCGGGTTTGTGATAAATACCAGGCGGGTCTGCGGGGTAATGGCCGCCAGCATGGCGTCCAGATGGTGCGTCCACTTATCACGGTTAGGAATGGACACATAATCCGCCCCCAGCAACTTCGCCACAATCGGGTACAGCGTAAAGGCATAATCCGCGGCAATCACCTGAGTACCGGGGCGCAGCAGCGCATGCCCCAGCAGCTCAATCAGCTCACTGCTGCCATTGGCCACCACCGTGTTGGCAAAATCCACCCCGTGCTCTGCCGACACACGGCTGCGCAGCGCAAACGAAGCACCATCCGGGTAAATATGAACGCCAGCAGCTGCCTGCTGCATAGCCTCCACCGCCTTGGGCGAAGGGCCCATGGAATTTTCGTTGGAAGCCAGCTTCACAATATCCTCCGGCCGCAGCCCCAGCTCGCGCGCCGTTTCCTCAATCGGCTTACCGGGCTGGTAAGCCACCAGCTCATACACATTCGAATTAGCAAAGGGAATAATGCTCATATCTCTTGCACCCCATTATACCCATGCCCCCTCCCGGCGCAA
>JAFNWZ010000363.1 GCA_017379255.1 Akkermansia sp.
GGCGCGGGTAGCCTCCGGCGCGGCCAGAGCCGTGCCCAGCGCAGCAGCATAGGCAATATCACGCGTCCACACCGTGGACCAGTTCGCCCCGGCCAGGAGGCAGCCCTCGGGGCTCATATCCTCCTGCAGCTCCTGCACCGCCAGGGCATACATAGCCTGCAGCACCGGAAGGGAACTGCGCACCCCGGCGCAGCCCTGCGGCAGCGTAGTCGGGATAGCCACCTCACGCACCTCCGCACCGCCCTCGCGGGTAATACGCAGGCAGGCGGGAGAAGCCAGCTCCGCCACCAGCCCCGGCTGTTCCAGCCGGGTGGAGGTCAGGCGGTAGGCGCCGTTATCAAACAGAAGCTGTTCCTGCTGGGTTGTCATGCAGGGCATGCATCAGAGAATAGCGCCCGGCACATAGCCCACGCCGTCCGGGAAACGGGTGGCCAGCTCCTTCACCATATCGGCAAAGGCATCCACCTGCTGAGCAGCCATGCCGGTATCGCCGGCGTTGGCATCGTAAATCTCCTGAATCTCTTCGCGGGTCAGCATCAGGCGGCCATCGGCCCCCAGGCGGTCCAGCAGGTCATTGGTGGAAATAAGGCCGTTGCGCAGGTCGTTGGAAACCGCCACAGCGTGCTCCTTGATGACCTCGTGGGCAGTCTCGCGGCCCACGCCGCGCTTCACCGCAGCCATCATGATGGTAGTAGTCATCAGGAAGGGCAGGTAGCGGTTCAGCTCGGTGCGCACCACGGGCTCATACATGCCCATCTGGTCCAGCACGGTAATGAACGTCTCAAACAGGCCATCGGCAGCCAGGAAGGCATCCGGCAGCACACAGCGGCGCACCACGGAGCAGGACACGTCGCCCTCATTCCACTGGTCGCCGATAATGCCGCCAATCATGGTGAGGTGGCCCTTCAGGATAGCGTGGAAACCGTTCACGCGCTCGCAGGAGCGGGGGTTCATCTTGTGCGGCATGGCGCTGGAGCCGGTCTGCCCCTTGGCAAAGCCCTCGGTGCAGAGCTCGTGGCCCACCATGAGGCGCCAGGTCTTGCAGAAGCTGCTCGGGCCGCTGGCCAGACCCACCAGGCCGGAGATAATCTCAAAATCCAGCGATCGGGGATACACCTGCCCCACATTCATCCACTTGGAGGAAATACCCAGGTGGGCGCAGATGCGGGCCTCAAGCTCGCGCACGGTATCCGGGTTCTTAGCAAAGAGGGAAAGCTGGTCGAGCTGCGTGCCCACAGCACCCTTCAGACCGCGCACGCGGTAGCGCTCCATCATGCTCACCCAGGCCCAGGCCCAGTGCACAATCTCCTCACCGAACATAGCCACGCGCTTGCCCATGGTCGTAGCCTGTGCGGCCACGTTGTGCGTGCGGGCGGCAAAAACCATATCGCGCCAACCGTTGGCGCACTTAGCCATGCGGTCGAGCACGGCCACCGCCTTGTCGCGGATGATGTGCATGGAGCGCCAGATCTGCAGCTGCTCCACGTTCTCGGTCAGGTCGCGGCTGGTCATACCCTTATGGATATGCTCGTGGCCGGCGAGGTCGCAGAACTCCTCAATACGGGCCTTCACATCGTGGCGGGTCACGCGCTCACGGGCGTTGATGCTGTCCACATCCACCTGCTCCTTCACACGCTCGTAGGCATCAATCGCCTCCTGCGGAATATCCAGCCCCAGGTCTTTCTGGGCCTTCATCACAGCAATCCAGAACTCACGCTCCAGCACAATGCGGCCCTCGGCAGACCAGATGGCTTTCATGGAATCAGAGGCGTAACGCCCGGCCAGTACATTCGGAATAGCGCTCATAATTGTATGTTTTCGGTACAGGTGAAAACCCGAGCATAGCAGATTCACCCCTGGTTTTCAAGCTTTATATCTGGACCTCCAGGGCAACGGAGGGGCGTGTGGTGAACTTGCTGCGAGCCAAGTTTGAAAAAGAGATGCCTCCTCAGCTGGTTGGGTTGGACGCTCAGAGTATTCAGGAAGCCCTATCGGCTGCGATAGATGCCGTTCTGCAGGAGCTACACGAGGGAAAAGGCGATAGCCTGACTCCCTGATTTTGACACATCCCCAAGGGGTGTGTCATCCAAACGTAACAGCTCTGAACTTGAAAACCGATTTGCCACCCTGTGGGATGCCATAGGTGGCCCGGAGTTGGTGCGTGAGTACCGATTTGACAAAAGCCGCCGCTGGCGAGCTGACTTCGCATGGGAAGAAGCGCGTCTGCTGATTGAGATTGAGGGAGGCGTATGGAATCGGGGTCGCCATCTGACTCCCCGAGGCTTCATGAACGATGCTGAAAAGTATCTGGCTGCCACCTTGCAGGGCTGGGCGGTTATTCGTCTGGTAGACTCCATGCTTACCCCGGACACCATCAAACAAATCCTTGATTATGCCCGAAACCGAATATCTGGAAGACCTGTGGCGTGAAGCGTGGACTCCACCCGACCGCAAGGATGTCTGGATGTGAGCAGAGGAACATATCGAAAACATACCGTACTCGCCCATACCCGGATATTTTCGTGTTGCCAACTCTCCGATGCTGTCTGAGGTCATGCAGGAAATGGTGAATCCCCGCACGCGGCTAGTGAGCATCATTGCCGCTGTGCAGAGTTCTAAATCAACTGCGATTGAGATTGCCCTTTGCTACATCATAGCCAATCTACCCGGGCCGACTCTCTGGCTGGATCAGAACGATGATGATGCCCGTGATCAGGCCGAAGGTCGCTTGCGAAAAATCTTCGATTGCTGCCAGCCCGTAAAAGCGTTGTACCCGGCAGATAAGTATAAACTGCGTAACACCACCATCCATTTTGCCAATGGCATGACGCTCTGGGTTGCCGGAGCTTACAACAAGAGTAATCTGCAACGCCGCTCCATCCGATGGCTGATTGGTGACGAGACTTGGCGCTGGCCGCAGGGCCACATGGCAGAAGCCGAAGCCCGAACAACCGCATTCGGTTGGCTGGGCAAATGCATCTTCTGTTCACAGGGAGGTTTTGCCGGGGACGATACGCACAACAAGTTCGAGACAACTGACCAGCGGGAATGGATGTTTACCTGTCCGCATTGTGGCAAGGAACAGGCGTATTCGTGGTCATGTGTGGAATGGGGAAGCGATTGCAAGGATGCTGAGGGTAACTACGACTTCCGCAAGGTGCGGGCTACGACTTACATGCGCTGCGCTCATTGTCAGGCAATGTTTGAGGACAGGGACGATGTGCGGCGCGACCTCAATGCCCGGTCACGTTTTGTACCGCAGAACCCAAATGCGGCTACGGAGTATGTGGGCTTCCATTGGAATGCACTTGCCACGATGAGCTGGGGTATGTTGGCAGAGCTTTACCTCCGCGCCAAGACCGCAGCCCGGAAAGGTGATTACACCCAGCTGCAGCAGTTCTACCAGAAACGACTCGCCGAGGCATGGAATGAGTTTCACGAGGATTTCCATGTGGAGACTCCGCTATCTGACTATCGCCTGGGGGATTTCTGGGCAGATGAGGGCAACATCGGCGGTGTGCCGCTGCGCTTCCTGACGGTGGATGTTCAGCGCGAGTGTTTCTATGCGGTAGTACGAGCCTGGGGGCTGGATGGTAGCTCACGCCTGATGTACTGCGACAAGCTGCATTCATGGGATGACATTGCCGTGCTTGCTGCTCGCTTTGGAGTACAGAATAATCTGGTGTTTATCGACTGTGGCTATCAGAGCTACGAGGTCTATGGGCATTGTGCTGAAAATGGCTGGACTGCCCTCATGGGCGATAAACGAGCCACCTTTACCCACCGCCAGAAAGATGGCAAGCAGGTGGAACGCTTCTACTCCCCGAAGCGCAGGATAAATCTTGGGCATCAAAAGGTAGCAGAGATGTACTTCTGGAGCAACCTGAACGTAAAAGATGCGCTCTTCCGACTCAGGCGTAACACATCCGCTCCGCTCTGGGAAGTCCCCGGTGATGCACCCCAAGATTACCTCGATATGCTGGAATCCGAATGCCGCAAGTTTGATAATGGCCATTGGGTCTGGAAGCAGATAGGCGACCGCGATAACCATTACCTCGACTGCGAAGCCATGCAGGTGTGTGGAGCGATTATGCTGAAATTGGTGGGAGGGGAATGAAATAGCATTGCAACTTGTTATACGTCTGTGATACAATCGCCCTATGAAATCCTTTTTAAAACATTTTTGGCTCGAAATAATTGGTACGGTTTCCATTCTCATTTTAATTGGTGCAAAACTTATTTTCGGAGAAAGAGTTGAGATGTTGCCAATTTTAGCTTTATTGGTTTCTGTTTGCGCTTTTCTGCGAGCGTATAAATCAGATAGTGCTACAGATTCTAGTAAAAAATTTGCACAATACAAGGAACTTACTTTGGAATTAGAAAAGGAACAAGTAAAGCAGTCTCTCGAACAATGGAAAAATGCATCGGAAGTATATTTCGTTGGAAATGGCGAGTATTGTGGGATTATTGAGGAAGCTTTTGCCTTTGCGAATATGTCTGACCAGAACGAGGAAAAAATAAAGATAGTAGATGGATACCTTTCTCGTGAAATAATAACGCATCAGCGAAATGATTTCAGTGTTTATGAGCCCATTTTCAAATTCGTATACAAAGTGCATAAGTGTTGGGACAATAATATGCTGAGTATCGATCATGTAAGAGATTTATTCCTGAAAGAAGAATTAGCTGCGCTACTCGAATTTGGTATATATTTCGTGAGAATCGGAGGAAATAGTAAAGAAGCAGGCTATTACGAACCATCGTTTGGAAAAATTGCTGAATTGTTGAATTGTGAGATGTGGCAAACCTGTAAGCACTTGGATTAATTTTGACATGCCCCCTTGGGCATGAGTAAGATTTACTGCGCACATACTGATGTTGTTGCCACGGATTCCCTGATTGAGCCCCCCCGCAACCCGAACCGCCACCCGGAAGACCAGATTATCGCCTTGGCGAAAATCATCCGTCATCAGGGGTGGCGTAATCCTATTGTTGTCAGCCACCGTTCCGGTTTTGTCGTGAAAGGTCACGGTCGCTTGCTTGCTGCCCGTATGCTTGGGCTGGAGGAAGTGCCAGTCGATTATCAGGACTACGAGAACGAAGCAGCCGAGTGGGCAGACATGGTGGCTGACAACAAGATTGTCGAACTCTCCAATATGGATGAGGACGAGCTGAATGCCATCATTCGTGAACTGGATGGGCAGATTGATTTGGAACTTACCGGGTTCAACGATTCCGAAATCAACTCCATGCTGGCCAGCGTATCGGAGGACTTGGAAGCCGTGCCGGACAACGTACCGCTCGATGCCGACAATGACAGCACCGTGACCATCCTGCCATTCATTGCCTACGGAGCCAAGAAAATCTACATGCAGCCGGACGAAGCCGAGCGATTCGAGCGACCGCTTAAGGAATACAGCTCCGTTCATGGTAACTACAATGGGCTTGCCCTCGAACTCATGAAGTTCGGCGATTCCAACTTCCGTAACGACTCTCATGAAAGCTGAATTCATACCGAACTATCCGCTAGCGCAGTTGAAACCTGCGGATTACAACCCTCGCCATCTGGACGAGGAGAAGTTCGCGCTTCTGCAAGAGAGCTTACGGAAGTTCGGTGTGATTAAGCCGGTTATCATCAACGGCGAGAACGGCATCCTGACCGCAGGTCACCAGCGCACCCGCGCTATGAAAGCTATCGGGCTGACGCATTGCCCAGCCATTCGCTTGCAGGGTATCACCCGCACCGATGAAATCCGCTTCAACCTTTTCCACAACAGCATTGAAACCAATAAGACCCCGGTCACGCTGAATCTGGACGATTGCGAACTCGAACCCGAGAC
>JAFNWZ010000364.1 GCA_017379255.1 Akkermansia sp.
GCAAAGCATCGGGGTCGTTCTGCGTTCCGGGGAAGGGGGATGGGATAATCGGGAGAAAAGGAGCGCGCGCGTTACATCCAGCGGAACCAGTGCCAGATGAAACGGCCGATGCCGCCTATGGAATACCGGCTGGCAATGAGGAGGTTCCAGATGATTTTGTACACAGGCATGGCTTGCAGCATGAGCATGGCCAGCACGGTGCTGCGGGTTCGGGAGGCACTGGTGATTTCAAAGTAGTCTTTGCCGAAGAGGACAATGAGTTCAAAAGTGGCAACGGTGCAGGTGAAGAGCACGGCGCATAGCCCACTGATGGGGGAATGGCCGGCGAGCCAGCTGCTCAGCAGCGCGCCCAGCACCCCGGCCAGGGTGAAGATGCAGCAGAGTTGCCAGCGGTAGAGCGTTTCGGGCCAGCAGTGGAGCACCAGGGCGGCAGTGGCAAAGTAGCACAGAGGCCCGGCCAGTATCTGCCACACGAGTCCGGCTCCGGTGAGGGAATAGCCGCCGAGGGTGCATCCTTCGCAGACGGCTGCGCTGATGAGCAGCAGGAGGATGGCGCTGGTGGTCAGAGCGTGCTCCAGCAGGTATGCCGCCGTCAGCAGTGCCAGGAAGAGCAGGGGCATGACGATGGGGGCCTGCAGCACCCACTCCTGGAAAGCTGGCTGGGCAGAGGCGATGGTGCCGCTGGTGGTGGCAATGAGGACGCAGGCGGCGCAGCCGAGGTGGGCGAGCGGGGTGTTGGGTGTGTTCATGTGTATGCGAGAAGGAGTCTGGCGGCTTCGGCGCGGGCGATTTTGCCGGTTCCGGTGCGCGGAAGCGCGGTGGGGAACAGGATATGCGGCTGGTGGTAGCGCGGGAGGTCGGCGCAGGCCTGCCGCAGGGCTGGTTCTGCTTCTGCCGGGCCTTCCCAGAGCAGTGCCACGCACTGGCCCAGCACCGGGTGGGGGAGTGGAAGCGCGACGACCTGCAGCCCGGTGCGGGTCTGGAGCGCGCGCTCTATGTCCTCAGCCTGAATCTTGACGCCGCCGGAGTTGATGACGGCATCTGCCCGGCCCAAGATGCGGAAACGCCCGTCGGGGGTGATTTCGGCAAGGTCATTCGTGGCGAGGGCCTGGATGCCCAGGAAGGGGGCGTTGATTTGCAGGGTTCCTGCGGCAGAAAGAGAAACGCTGACACCGGGGAGCGGGGTGTACGATTCGCTACGCTCCGGGCCATTGGTGGCCCGAAGGGCAATATGCGAGAGGGTCTCAGTCATTCCGTAGGATGTGTACACGCGGGTGGGCAGCTCCTGCAGCTGCTGCTCCAGAGCGGCATCTACAAAACCGCCGCCAAGCAGGAGGGTGCGAACCCGGGCGAGGCTGGCCTTTCCCCCCGGCAGTGCCAGGGTGGTGGCTGCCTGCATGGGCACCATGGGGGCAAAGTTGATGCTTTGCTGTACTGTTTCCAGCGGGGCGGAGGAGGGCTCGGTGACGATGAGGTTGAGTCCGCCCACAATGGCACGCACCACCATCATCTGCCCGGCTATGTACCGCAGCGGCAGGCAGAGCAGTGCAGTGCTGCCGGGCTGCAGGCTGAATGCCCGGCAGGTAGCTGCGGCGCTGGCTGCCATGGCCTCTTTGGCGGCATGCAGGGGCCTGGGCTTGCCGGTGGACCCGCTGGTGTGCAGCGGCATGGTGGGGGTATCGCTCCACCATCGTGCCAGGAAATCTCCCAAATCGGCCATGATGCCGGTTTTGCCCTGCCTCCATGCAGGCAGGGTTTCGGGGGTGATGGTGCAGCCACCGATGCTGATGGCATGGGGTGGCATGGGGCTTATTGGTTAGTGGTGCGCTGGGTGGTGACTACCTCACGCAGGCAGCGCAGCAGTTCAATGCGGCCGTTGGCCAGCACGGGCTCGGCGCAGAGCGCGAGACGGCAGCGGGCGGCTTTCTGCAGGGTGTTGATGGTGGCGGCAGTGTCTCGCACAAAGACCCCGGTAGTGGCCAGGGAGGGGAAGCGACTTTCAAATTCATCCCGGCTTTCTACGGAGATGATGACTCCCAGGGGTTCGAGCGCGCGAGGCATCCAGGCGCGCATGCTGGCGGTGCTCAGCTGGATATCGCAGCCGGCTTTGAGTGCGGCCATGAGCGCAATGGAGAGGTCGATATCGCTGGTGGCTTTCTCGGCGCGGATGCATAGTGCCAGCGGACGGTAGGTCAGCGTGGTGCGCTGGGCGGGGCTTTCATCCAGTACAGTGGTGATGCCGAACATGTTTTCCCACCAGTAGCCGATGGAGTCGGCTGCGGAGGAAAGACGCGTGGTGTCATTGGCTGCTGGTTTCGGGGAAAGGGACTCCCACGGGGTGAAGGCGATGTTTCTCTGCGTGGCGCGGTGTTGCGGGCGGGCGTTTTCCTGCCACTGGCAGAGGGCGGCGAGGAAGTTGTGACCTCCGCTCATGGGCGTGGTGTTTTGCCAGCCGGGGGTGGGCAGCGCTCCCGGACGGTGCTGCGGGCAGCAGTTGATGCTGATCTGGCTGGCGGCTGTCAGCTTGCACCAGAGTTCAATTTCGTGCTTGTCGCGGGAGTAGATGCCGACGGCCCGCTCCTGCGATTGCTTGCGCTGGGTGCGGCCGGCTTCCTCTGTGCTTTCCACACGGATGAGCCCGATGACGGGGACATTGTGCACAGCCTGGGCAAAGGCGCTGCCTGGCTGCACGCCCAGGCGCACTCCCGGGCTCCACACGAGGGAGCCGATTTCGTTTGTGGCGGGTTGCACCAGCCAGGATTCCTGCGGTCCCAGCTGGGTGAGCATGAATTTCTGGTCGTCGTTGAGCGGGCGTCCCAGCGGGCCGATGTTGCCGCCTTCCACCCAGCCGGGCTGGGCGGTGAGGCTGGTGACGGCATCCCGCAGGGCGTTCATGAAATGCTGGTTGTCATATACCTCGGCATGCACATACAGAAGATGCGGGGCGGTGGGATCCTGCCCGGCGCGGGTGAAGAGGGTGCGACAGATGTCGCGGATGGCGAGCGCCCAGTCTCCCTGGGCGGAGATATAGATGCTGCTGCAGCCGCCGGTGCCGCCGAGCACGGGGCGGCCCTCTGTGGCGGCTACCATACCGTAGGTGTGTTTGGCGCTACCGTGGTAGATGAGTCCGTTGACCCGGTTGCTGGTGAGTAGTTTGCGGGCAATCTGGTTATCCAGACAGGGCAGCATCTGCAGGCGCGGGGATTCAAAGCCGGCTTCTGCCAGCAGGCCGGTGAGCCTTTCTGCCAGCAGGGCGGTGTGGACGGAAGGTTTGTAGATAACGGCGTTGCCGGTCAGCCAGGCGGCGGCTATGCCGCCCACTGCTTCCTGCAGGGGGTGGACACGCCCCGGGGCAACGATGATGACACCCAGCGGAGTGGGCACGGTGCCGTCCATGAGGCCTTCCTGCGTGATGCTGTGTTCGTAGAAGCGGCAGGCGTCTATGGCGTTGGTGAGTTCGAAATCGGCTTCTTCGATGGTGAAGCCCGCATCGCGCACCAGGAGGGAGATGAACTCCTGCCCGCGCTTCTCGAGCAGGCGGGCGGCCTGCAGCAGGTGAATGCGGCGTTCCTCCAGGGTGGGGGGCATTTGCACCGCCACATTTTCAGCCGTTTTCAGCGCTGTGTCCACGATGTCGAAGTCGGCTGAGCAGAAGCGGTAATCCTCCATGCCGGGGGCGGTGAGGGAGCGGTGAATGCAGAGCAGGGGCGTTTCAGTTGTTTCGCCGTTGACACGCAGGGGAATCTGGCTTTGCGGGCGTTCGGCTTCTGCCTCGGCTGCGTGGTGCAGGGCATCCATGCGCCCACGGTCGGTGATGCCGGAGAGGCGGGTGAAGGTATAGCTGCCATGGGCACCGGGGACTTCGTGGTGTTGTTCTTCGCGTCCGCTGAGGGCGGCCAGGAAGTTCTGGCGCATGCGCCCCCAGCCCATGGAGTTGGGCTCCAGTTCACCGCCGGCCGCGAGAATGCCTTCCGGGCGGCCCAGTTCCTGCACCAGGGAGAGCAGGTATGATTCGAAGCCGGCTTCGCCTCCTTCACTGGTGACCCCGGCGGAAAGGAGAACTCCTGCACCCGCCTTGGCAAGCACGCGGCCGGTGTGGTTGCTCAGGCCGGAGATGAAGCAGAACTGCGGGTTGCCGCCGCGGCCGGAGCGCCCCCAGCAGAGCAGGCTATAGGCAATGTCGAATAGATTGTGCGTGCCTACCACCGGGGTGAGCACCTTTTCCTTGGTGTCCGTGGCAGTGGCAATGAGTTGTTTGAAACGGGCTTCTGTTTCTCCCTTGTTGTGGCAGACTTCGTTGGCGGTGCCGTGGCGGTAGGTGATTTCCTTTTCTTCGTCCAGATGGCTGCCTTTGACCAGCAGGACTTTGAGCGGGGCTGCCCCCTTGGCGGCGCGGGCATTGGCCCATTCCGTCATTTCCCGCAGCAGGGCGGGGCTTCCCTTCAGGTAAGCCGGGATTTCCAGTGCTGCATCTGCCTTGTACAGGGTGGAACCAGCCATAGCCAGGCGGAAAGCCTCTGCCACGATGTTCATGGTGGGGGAAAGTCCGCTTTCTACTACTACGGAGCGCGGGGCTTTGCCCTGCACCGAGAGCTTCAGCAGCGGGCGCAGCTTTTCTGCCAGCGCCTTGGCGCCGGCTTCGGGGGAGTATGGGTTGAGCCCCGGGCAGAGACGCCAGGGCTGGATGACGATTCCGGCGTTTTCCTGTTTGGCGAGGATGGCTTCCAGGTGCTTGTAGTATTTTTCTGCGCTCTTGTGCCCGAATACCTGGGGAACAAGCGGATTGAGCGCCAGCCGCAGACCGTCCCTGGCACATTCTTTGGCCCGCCTGGCGACTTTGTCTGCCAGGGTGGGCAGGGTAAGCTCACCGAATGTGGAGCGGAAAATGCGCTGCACTTCTGCAATGGCCGTTCCCGGCATGCTGCGGGCCGTCATCACGGCGGCCTTGAATCGCAGTTTTCCTACGGTGCTGAAAAGGGCTGGCACGCCACCATGCTCTGCCAGCAGGCGGCGCAGGTTTTCGGCTTGTTCGGCAGGGTCTGCGGCATGAAAGACGCTGCTGCAGAGCTGGCGGACAAAGGAAAGGTTCTTCTGGTCTGAAACCAGGCGGGACAGGGCGGAGAGGAGGGTCCGTTCATCTGAGCGGATGCCTTTGAGCGAGGCCAGCAGCAGCTCCTGCGCCAGCTCTGCCGCACGCTGAGCCAGCGTGCGGTCATCCCATTTGCGCTTCTTTGCTTCTGCCAGTTGTGCCTGTATGTCCAGTTCCGCCATAAGTGGGCATATTCTACCTTGCACCGGGTGAACTGGCAAGCGTAAAATATGACTTGCGAAGCCTGATTACTGCTTCGTTTTACTTCACTTCCTCCCAGTCAATCTGCCGGGGCAGCAGCTCACCGATGAGCTTGCGCAGGCGGCCGTCTGCTTCTTCCTCGCTGATGCCCAGTTCCGGTGCCCAGTAGGTGCCGACCTGGAAATAGGCCCAGCTCTGGACTCGCCCGAACAGCAGGCGGTCTGCGATATCCTGGATGTTGCGGCCCAGGTGGGTGTGATTAATCGTTCCGTGGCCGATAAACAGGTAGTAATGGATGAATCTCAGGTGCGGGCAATTCTGGTTCTGAGTAGGCAGCTTGGAGGAGAGCCGGGTCAGTTTGATGCTTTTTCCATTGGTAAGCTCCACGGTGCTCTCTTTGCCCTGGACGTTAAGGTGCCCCTGGCTGGGAAGACAGACCTCGGGGCGGTGGATGGAGTTGTTCATTTCGCGCCCGGAATAAACGATGGAAACCTCCACGGCAGGGGTGGGCCGTTCCCACGGTACGCGCTGCAGCCGGGTGTATTTTGCTTTGCTGAAGCGCGTGTCTGCTGCCAGAATTTTTCTTTCGGCTTCGCTTTCCTGAACTTTGATGCCATCCCACCCGGGGAGCTCGTATCCCGTGGGTAAATCGGCGGAGATGCTGGGTTCGGTCAGCCCTTGCTGCTTGGGCAGCAGGCCAATAAATGCCAGTAGTATCCCTAACAGGGCTGCCGGGAGAAAAGCTGAGAGGTTCTTTTTCATATCTGGGATTCCTTTTCTGTGTTGGTGGTCTGTCTGCGGGATACAGTGCGTCGGCGTTTCAGGAAGGGGACTTCGCCTGCCAGCAGACCATGGAGCAGCATGAGCCCCAGCAGGCTGGCCGGAAAGAAGAAAAGCAACCCGGACCAGTCGTGCCAGGTTTTGGAGGCAAAGACGGGGTTGATGTGTTCTGCGAAGATGAAGATGCTGGCCACGCGGAATGCATTGGCCGCAATGGAGAGCGGAATGGCACTGAACGCCAGGATGAGCCGTTTCCACAGAGCAAGGCCGTCTGCCACATACGCCCATGCGGTGGAAAGCATGATGAGCGCCATGAGGGAACGCATCCCGGAGCAGCCGCCTGCAATGTTGAATGTGTCGCAGTTGCCGGAGGTCAGGGAGATATTGGTGCCTTCTACCATGGTTTCTACCCCGAAGAGCCCTGCGCCCCAGTGGGCGGCTTTCGTGGCCAGAATCTGCATGCCGGTGGTGGCTTGCTGGAAACCTGGCAGAGGAATGCTCATCCACAGGAAGAACAGGGGGAACGCACAGCGCCAGGCGGCCTTGGTGCCCCAGTAATACCAGATTGCCCCGGTCAGCATGAACGGGATGCCGCCGATGGCGATGCGCCACTGCTGGGTGTGCACGGCCATGAGGAAGAATAATCCGCCCAGGCCTACCAGCCAGAGCCCGCGTTTGCTGCCGCTGAACGTGACGTTCTGGAGCTTACCGCAGCTGTGTACCAGCAGGTAGATGCAGATGAAGGGAACAAGCCAGCCGTGCTCGTAGTCGTTCATGGCGTTCCAGGACAGCATGAGCACATCGGTCGCGCTGCTTGTCCCTTCCGTAAAGGAGGGGTAGATGCATACGGCTCCGATGACGATTAACAGATACAGCGCCAGCCCTGCCCATGAGAGCGGAGAAAGACTGTTCCAGAATGTGTTTTTTTGTTCCTGCGCGTTCAAAATGAAAAAAAATCGGGTTAAATGTGCATTTAGTATTGCAATTTTTGCGAAAATGTCAAGAATAGTCGCTCACACATCACACCTGCACACATGAAAATCATCAGCGGTACCGCTCATCCCCAGTTAGCTCAGGATATTGCCAAGGTCATGGGTCTTCCCCTGTGCGACGCCACGGTCAATACCTTCCCCGACGGAGAAAGCTTCGTTCAGATTAAGGAATCCATTCGTGGCGCAGACGCCTTCATTGTTCAGCCGACCTGCCCGCCCACGAACCACAACCTCATGGAGCTGCTCGTGATGGTTGATGCCGTGCGCCGCGCCAGCGCCAGCCGCATTACCGCTGTTATCCCCTTCTACGGCTATGCCCGCCAGGACCGCAAGGACAAGCCCAGAGTTCCCATCACTTCCAAACTGGTAGCCAACCTGCTGACCGCCGCCGGTGTGAACCGCGTGCTCACCATGGATCTGCACGCTGCCCAGATTCAGGGCTTCTTCGAAATCCCCGTTGACCACCTGCACAGCGTGCCCGTGCTCGTGAAGCACCTCAAGGCCAACTACGTGAAGGATATGAACAACCTCGTGGTTGTTTCGCCCGACATCGGCGGCGTGAAGAACGCCAAGAGCTATGCCAACATCCTCGGTACAGACCTGGCCATCGTGGCCAAACAGCGCATTTCCGCTACAGAGGTGGATGCCCATGCCGTCATCGGCGATGTGAAGGGCAAGGATGTGCTCATGGTGGACGATATGACTGAATCCGGCGGCACCCTCTGCGCCGCTGCCAAGATTCTCAAGGAACACGGCGCTGCCCGCATCTTTGCCGGCGTGTCCCACGGCGTGCTCACCGATACGGCCCGCCAGCGTCTGGCCAACAGCTCCATCGAGTGCCTGCTCACCTCCGACTCCGTCCCCATGGCCTATGGTGACCGTGTCGATACCGTGAGCATTGCTCCTCTCTTCGCGCAGGCCATTGCCAACATTCACCACAATGCTTCCGTGACCCACCTCTTCGAGGTGTAAGCCTGTACGCAAAGCGATTTTAATCCCAGCGGCAGCCCGGTTCGGGCTGCCGTTGTTGCTTTGCCCCGGTTCTTCTTTCCGAGTGCAACGATGCGATTCCAACATTGTGAACTTGACTTGGATGAGGCGGAGTGATACGGTAAAGGTATCATGAAGCGTTTACCCTTTGTCCTGTTTTGTGCCATTCTCGTGTGTGCCTGTTATGCGCAGGAATACCTGGGAATGGCACAGCGTTTTGTGGAGGAACAGGTGAGTAAGGAGTCCGGGGTTCAGGTGGATAGCCTGCAGGCAAAGGCAGAAGCAGGTGATGTGGAAGCGGCGCGCCGGTTATCAGCCTATTACCTGAGCCGGGGGAAGGATGAAGCGGCCTCCGCTTTCCGATGGGCTGTTCATGCTGCAGAGGGTGGTGATGCCATGGGGGCGATGAATGCAGGTATCTGCTGTTACGCAGGCGTGGGAACGGCGCAGGATGATGCCTTGGCGGCTGAATGGTTTGAAAAGGCAGTCAGGCTCGGCTGTGACCGGGCTTTGAATCCCCTGTCGTACCTGTACGCAGAGGGGCGCGGTGTGAAGCAGGATTTGACCAAAGCCCTGCAGCTGGCAGAACTCGCCTGCCAGCGGGAAGTACCGTTTGCGGATGAGCGCCTGGCAGAGTTTTATTTCAAGGGGCAGGGCGTACCGCAGGACTTGGATAAGGCGGAATCTATCCTGAAGCAGCATCTGGAAAAATTTCCGGGGGATGGTTCGGCAGCGAATTTTCTGGCGGGTGTCATCCAGGCGGGTGATGCCGGACGGCAGAGACGGCACGAAGTGGTTGATTGGCTGAAAAAAGCCGCAGATTGGGGAGAACCAGCCGCTATGGCCTCTTTGGCCCAGGCCTACTTTGATGGGGCTGTGGTGGAAAAGGATGATGCCATGGCAGCCGCATACACGCAGAAAGCTGCTGCTGCCGGGGTGCCCGGGGCTCTGGGGAGTCTGGCTCTGTTCTATTTTCAGGGGACAGGCGTGCCGAAGGATGTTGAAAAGGCCATCAGTTTGTGCCGGCAGGCCATGGCTGAAGAGCCGGATTCGGCGCTGGCGTACCGCAATCTGGCGGGGATTCTGAGTGTATCTGCGCAGAGTGATGCGCAGTGGGCAGAAGTGGAGCAGCTGCTGCTGAAAGCCGCTGAATTGAATGATGCAGAGGTCATGCTGGAGCTGGCTCTGGAATATTCCTCGGATGATGATATGTTCCGCGAGAATGTGCCCGCTGCCATTCACTGGTGCGAGCGCGCCCTGCAGGCATATCCCGATGCTGCGGACCTGCATTGCCTGCTGGCGGATAATCTGCTGAAAGCGGGAGATGATGCGGGCACTCAGGAACGCGCGTATACCCATTATGCCGTTGCTGCAGCGCAGTGCTATCCCCGTGCCGTACGCATGCTGGCGCGCGCCTGGGCTGAGGGCTGGGCGTACAAGCAGGGGGAACGCCAGCCTGCTAATCCTGAAATGGCTGCCGTAATGGAGGCTACGGCCCGGGAGCTGGAAAAGTGATTCCCGGCTGCTGCGGCCGGTGTGGTCGTTGAATGGATTACGGGTATATGTCTCCGGCGGTGAGTTCCTGCAGGCGCTTGCGGAGCTCGGCTGTTTTGCCGGGCTGCAGCGGAGCGAGATTACGCTGCTCGCCTGGGTCGGTGTTCAGGTCGTACAGCTGTTCGCCCTTTCCCTGACGGTCGGCGCGTCCGCGCCCGTAGTCAGGGATATATTTGTATTGTCCGCTGCGCAGGGCATAGCGTGGGCCTTCAAATGCCTGGGTGACTAAATTGATTCGTCCGGTCTGGGAGAGCCCCAGCAGGGCAGTAAGGTGGTTTTCGCTGTCTCTGAGGCTGTTATTGGGTGTTTGTATACCGCAAAGGGTGGCGAGACTTCGGGGGATATCCATCTGGCAGACGAGGGCAGGGCTTGTTCCTGGTGTAATGTTACCCGGCCAGGAAACGATGAAGGGTACGCGTGTGCCGCCCTCAAACAGGGAATATTTGCCGCCACGCCAGGGGTGGGCGGGCTGGTGGCTGGCGCAGGCTTCTCTTGCGCCGTCTTCGTAGCCGTCGGAGATGACGGGGCCGTTGTCGCTGGTGAAGATGATGAGGGTATCCTCCGGCTTGTAGCCGCTTTTTTCAAGCGCTTTCATAAGGCGGCCCAGGGAGTCATCCATCTGCAGGGTGGCATCCCCCCGGATGCCGAGGTGGCTTTTGCCCCGGAAACGGTTGTGCGGGTCGCGCGGCACGTGGATATCATTAGTGCAGAAGTAGAGAAAGAGCGGTTTCCCGGCGCAATCGGCAATGAAGCGTTCGCCCGCGGCGGTAATGTCATCTGCAATGTCCTGGTCTTTCCAGAGGGCGGCGGTGCCGCCGCGCATGTGGCCGATGCGGGAGATGCCGTCGATGATGGTACAGGCGTGCTGTTTGTCGCTGGGGCGTCCCCAGGGTTTGAGCAGTTCCGGGTGCGTGGCGGCGGTGGGGATGCCCGGGTAGGCCCGGCCACGGTAATTGACCTCGATGGGGTCTTGCGGGTCGAGGTTTTTCACCTGGCCGTTTTCGACATAGACGCAGGGCACGCGGTCACCCGTTGCGGCCATGATGAAGGAGTAGTCGAAACCGATGTCGGCCAGGGCGGGGGAGATGGGTTTGTTCCAATCGATGTTGCCAGCGCCAAGCCCCAGATGCCATTTGCCGATGGCGGCGGTGCGGTAGCCCGCCTGCTGCATGAGGGTGCCGAGTGTGGCGGCTTTATCGCGCGTGGGGATGATGAGGGCTGCATCTCCCGGCAGGATACCGGTGCCGCGCTGCCGCCAGGCATATTGCCCGGTAAGCATGGAGTAGCGCGAGGGCGTGCACACGGAGTTGGTGCTGTGGGCATCGGTGAAGAGCAGCCCTTGGTCGGCCAGTTTCTGCACGTTGGGGCAGGGTACTCCGCCCTTGTTGCCATAGGCTGTGGTGTCGTTGTAGCCCAGGTCATCTGCCACGAAGAGAAGGATGGCTTTTGGTGGGGTAAGGGGGGAACGTGGAGTCCCGTCCGTGTCGGAGCAGAGCAGGTACGCAGCGCTGGCGACAGCCATGCCTTTTTCCACAGCGTCTTTGATATGCGGTTTGACGGCTTCCAGCGGTTTTTCCATGGCATCGGCACTATGTTGAATTCCCTTGCGGATGGCGGTTTCAACGGTTTTGAGCCATACTGGTTCGGGCGTGGGAGCTTCCTGTTTCGTAGGAGTGGGGGTATCCTCGAATGATTTTTCCAGCATATCATCCAGCAGGCCAGGGGAGGGCTGCGTTAAAAGGAAAAACAGTGAGAAAAGGATGACGAGGGTACGGTTGCGCATGGTGCCATTCAGTTTGTTCTGATTTGAAATCCCGATTCACAGCGCAGCTGGAGTCCTGGATTCTTTCATCGGATGGGATTGTATGCCTGTCTTTTTACTATATTACCGCCGCCTCTGACAAGCATAAAATATGGGAGGCGTCTGACCCTGTAAAGATTCTGGCGAGCTACCCCGCATCTGCGGGATGAGCTCGCCAAAACCAATCAGATCATTTGATTCTGCTTTAGAAATCAAATTGGCATTGTTCTGTGATGGGCATAGCCTGCTGCAGGTCGTTGGCAAATCCGGCGGTGGCAAAGATGTTGTTGTGATTGGCCGGGTAATTGCGGATGACGGGCTGTGTACGGAAGGCGCGGATGAGTTTTTCCGTGCTGTTGGCGGGCACCACATCATCGAAGTTGGCGCGCATGATGGTGACCGGGCAGGTGACCTGCGGTGCGTATTGGACACTCTTCCAGCTGTCCATGGGCAGGAGGCGCGGGAAGAAGGGAACCACGTTGCAGGCAACGCTGGTCATGGAATCAAACGGGCACACCAGGATGAGCCCCGCGGGGGCTTCTGTGGCGGCCAGCTGGGTGGCAACACCGCTGCCCAGACTGAAGCCTACCAGGTAGAGCGGAGCGCTGGCATTGCCCATGAGGTTGCGCGCATAGCGGATGCTGTAGCGGGCATCGCTGATGATGGCTTTCTCGCTGGGGGTGCCGGAGCTGTTGCCATAGCCGCGGTAGTTCATGAGCAGGTAGGAGCGCGATGGATCAGCCGCGGCCAGTGTGGTGAAGCTGCCCACGTTCATGGCGTTGCCGCCGAACATGACCACGAGCGGTGTGTTGGCTCCGCGGTTGAAGAACCAGCCGCGCAGCTGGGTGCCATCCCCGGCGGTGATGGTGATGGCGTTGTCCGGGTGGCCACAGGCGGCATCCGGCAGTTCCATGGTGCTGCCGGGGTAGACCAGCTTGTTGGTGTTGCACGCGGCAAGCCCAAGGGCTGCTGCGGCCAGCACCAGCGCGTGGCGTACATTGCGGGAGAGCATTCTCATGGCTAGTAGGTGTTTAGTTTTGCTGTTCGTCCTGTTTGTCGCTCTTGACGAGGCGGATGCAGCAGGAGATGAACAGAGCCCATACGATGCCGATGGAGAGTAACATGGTGATGATACCTGCGATTGTCATAATGGTATGAGTGGGGGTTATTTGTTTAAATCTTCGGGGTTAGTGTGTTTGTGGAATTTCGGGGAAGTGTAGATGACGAAGGCAAAGAAGAGGGCAACCAGCACCACCCACACGACGGGGAACACGGCTCCGGGTTCGCCATTGAGGATGTTGACGACCTGGCTGCTCTGCTTCACAAAGATATTCTGGTAGAGCCAGGAGGCAAAGATGACGAGCAGGATGCTTGGGGTGACCCAGCGGATGATGAATCCCAGTCCGCGGGGCAGGGGGATGGCCGCACCGAGTTTCAGTTCCTCGATACCGTTCTTTGTGCCCCATACCACATTGAACATGGTGAAGAAGAGGCAGGAGGTGATGTAGAGGAACATGGTGCCGAACCAGAAGTCCATGGTGTCCAGAGCCATGAGCCCCTCCGTGAACCAGCCGACCATGAGGGTGCCCACGGTCACGAGGAAAGCCACGAGCGAGACGCTCTGCATGCGGCGCAACTGCCAGAACTCTTCCAGGAAGGCCACGGAAGGCTGCAGCATGGAAATGGCACTGGTGATGGCGCCGATGAAGAGCAGCACGAAGAAGAGCGTGCCGAATACCTGGCCGCCCGGCATGTAGTGGAACACCTGGGGAAGTACGTTGAAGCCCAGCCCGAATGTACCGCAGCCGGCAGCTGCCACTACACCCAGCAGCGCCACAGCGGCGGGGATGATCATCATGCCGGCCATGCCTACTTCGATGGCCTCGTTAGCGGCATTGGCGGTGAGGGAGGAAAGGGCGATGTCCTTGCGGCGGCGCACATAGCTGGCGTAGGAGCACACCGTGCCGAAGCCGATGGAAAGGGAGAAGAATACCTGCCCGGCAGCGGTGAGCCACAGCTCGGGGTTCAGCAGCCCCTGGGTGAGGGAAATGTACTTTTCTTCCACTTTCTTGCCAGGGTTGGCAGACTGGATGCGGGAAACGAGCTCGGCCTTCTGTTCGGTTGTGGCGTTGACCGGTACCATTTCCACTTCTTTTCCATCTACCAGAAGCATGGTCTTGGTGGGGTTCCACATGTAACCGAGACCCTGGCTCACGTTGCGCTCAGGCTGGTTGATATCGGGCGTGCCGAGGGTGAGCACGCGGGCCAGAATGATGAATGCGGTGATGAAGAGCAGGGGCATGCTCCATTTGCAGAACCATTCAATGCCCTTGCCGATGCCGCGGAAGATGATGTACATATTGGCCAGGATGGCCAGGGCGAAGAAGACC
>JAFNWZ010000365.1 GCA_017379255.1 Akkermansia sp.
ATTCCCGGCTGCACCGCCTCCAGGCGGGTATTGAGTTCCGCATAGATACTGGCAGGGAGGTCGCCCACCTCCTCGTTTCCCACATAGCCGAAGGCCCAGTAATTCCCCGGAAGGAACTCTACCTCATCGTCATTCCGCAACCAGGGAAGCACCATACGCACTGCGCATACCAGCAGCCATGCTCCCAACAGAGAGAGATACACCATCTTGATTTTCTTCATCACCTTGAGCCGCCTTTCTGGTTGATTTCAGCAAGCCAGCGCTGCAGTACTTCCTGGGCATCGGCTTCAGGAGGCGCGACTTCCCAACACAACGAAGGGTAAATATGCAGCAGCTCCAGCCCGCCATCATTCGTGGGGATGGCATGCACATGCGCGGGGGAATACAGCACAATTCCCGGTGACTGCTTGTATAACGACGCACCACAATCTGCCAGGGCCCGATTCAGTTCTGCAACTTCTGCCACCGTCACCGGGCGCTCCGGCAGACCCGCCACCGGCGTGCGCTCGACAACAAAGCCCTCCGGGGCTATACAAATCATCAATTCGCCCAGAATCCAGGCCAGAGGAGCAAGCAGCAGCCAGCCCAGCATTTTCAGCACCTTCTTCATGCGCCATAAGCATAGCACAAAGGCCCCGCCGGGGCAAGCAACCTGCACCGTTGTAACCAGAATGTTACAATAAACTCATTTACGCCGCGCCAGTTCACTGGCATATTGCCTGCCCAGTGTGGAAGCATGCCGCTGCACCCAGTCGCTCAGGCGGCGCTTGCCGACCCCAGCCCCGGTAACAGCCAGGCGGTCCTGGCTCAGCCCGGCTATTTCATCGCGGGTCAACACCACATCCCCCACCAGAGCGCCCAGCACACGGGCAGCCAGATACCCGACACCTGCCGGCACCGGCAGCACCGGGCGCCAGAGTTTCATGCTGCGTGCCAGCTGTTTCCACATGTCCCGGAAGGTATAGACCTCCACCCCCACGGCAGCGACGACACGGTGTAGCCCGGCCGATTCAGCCTCATCCATGGCCAGCTCTGCATAATCCTGCACATGGATGGGCTGCATGCGGTATTGCCCCCGCCCAAATGTAGCAACTGCCGGTAAATGACGCAAACTCCACGCCATGTTGTTGATAAGAATACTCTCCGCCGGGGTATCGCCAAACAGAATAGCGGGGCGCAGAATGCTGTGGGGGATGCCGCTGGCTGCCAGCGCGGCTTCCAGCTCTGCCTTGCCCCGGAAATAGGGTAATTCACTCGCAGCATCCGGATGCGTGATGCTGGTATGCACCACGCGTTTCACTCCTGCCCGCTTTGCTGCGTCAAACAATCGCTTCGTGTTCTGCACTGCCTCATCGTGACTGAAGGCGGCATGCCCTGCTCCGGAATAACTGAAGCGCACCCAGTAGGTGTTCACCAGCACATCCATCCCGGCAAGCACATCCTCCTGCGTGCTCCAGGGCATGGGACGCAATTCATACCCCGCCTCATTCGGCAGACGCCCCGCCGAATTGGTTAGTCCCACCACACGCCACCCACGGCGCTTCGCCTCTGCCGCTATGTACCGCCCGCTGTATCCTAATACTCCGGTTATGGCTATTGTTTTCATATTTCTGTAATTTGAGAAATTTTAGTTTAAAATTTTCAGAGTTTGGAGATCAGAGCCAGTAACTTGCTGCCCATCAAGGCAGCGCGACGAAATACCGACGTATTGTAACGCTGGGCAGCGGTCGCTACCGTCTCAGCAGATTGCAGCAACTCCTGCATAGCGAGCATGCGCTCTGCGGTATGGGTATCGCCCTCCTGCTGCGCCGCTGCCAGGCATTCCTCCACCGCCAGCACAGCCCCCGCCGTCCCTCGGCGACGGCGTTCCTCCAGAATACGGCGGGTCATTTCCCACACATCGCACTCGGCGCGGTAAAAACTGCGTCGGTCACCCGGGCGGGATTCGCGGTAAACGAGGTTGAAACTTTCAAGCTCGCGCAGACTGGTGCTCACATTCGAGCGAGCCAGCTGAAGCAGATTGCACATTTCCTCAGCAGTCAGCGGAGATGTTGCCACATACAGCAGCCCATGCAGCATCGCTGTGGAGCGCGGAATTCCCCAGCGGGTGCCCATATCGCCCCACCGGCGGATAAACTTCATCTGCGCCTCACTCAGCTGCATACGCGTATTTTCTGAAATTTCAGAAAATTGTCAAGTCTATATTTATCCTACGCTTCACACATTTCAGGTTTGAGCGGCCCACCATCGGCTATGACTGCACCGAAACCTAGGGCAACCAGAACACCCGCCTCAACCTCAACGGCGACAACGCCGGTTTCCTCGTCGACATCTACCCCGTCCTCCAGCTATCCGTCGGCCTGCAATTCTAAACAAAAAAGCCCGCCATACATCCGCAGTATGGACGCATGGCGGGCTGTAAAATCGCTTACTCTGCCGGGCTGAGCAAGGAATCCAGCAACTGCTGCGTGGTGGCGATGCAACCCTCCACATGGGAATCGCCCTCTTCCACATACTCACGCGCCAGGCGCTGGTACTCCTTCACCCGCTCCACATCAGGCCCCTTATCTTCATTCTCCAGATAACGGACAGCCAGCAGAGCGCAGCAAAAAGCATCCTTCAACTCCACCCCGCGCTGCCACAACTCCTCCGCCTTCTGCAGATCGGCACGCACCCCCTCGCCATAATAGTAGCACGAGCCAAGCTGGGGCAACACACGCATCTCACCCATCTCCAGCGCACGCTGGAAATAATCCACCGCCCGCTTGTAATTACGGCGCGTTCCCACACCATCGTAATAAGAAAGGCCCACCATGAACGTGCCCTCGGCATCGCCCAGGTTCGCCGCCTTCTGGAAATAACGCAGCGCAATCTCGTGGTCAATCCGGCTCACCCCAGCCCCCGTGGCATAATGGCGAGCCAGCTCCATGCAGCACTCCGCATCATCCGGTTCCAGCCGGTGCAGTTTCTGGAAACATTTTACGGCCGCGGCATCATCGCCCAGCTCCTGGCACACCGTACCCAGCAAATCATACACCGGCGCACTCGGATTCACCCGCTCCGCCCGCTCCAGCAGCTCACGCACTTCGGCATACGGCGTTTCATCCTCCTCGCGCCCCAACAGCACGCGGGCCAGATAGAACGCGCAGCCCTCATTGCCGCACTCCAGCGACTTGCGGTAATGAGCCTCAGCCACCTTATCATCATCAAATCCCGGCAGTCCCGGCTCGTACAGCATCCCCAGCATGCAGTAGGCATCCCTCGGAGCCCCATCCGCCAGCGCCAGAGCCCACTGCTCCATCTTCAACCAGTCAAAATTACCTTCATTCCCGCTCATCGCCCAGGCAAAATAACAACGGCGAGCCAGAGCATCCCCCTTCTCCGCCAGCGTCACCAGCCACACCTTCGCCTCATCTGGCAGCGGCATATCCGTTTCCATCACATAAAACTGGATATACTCCAGCTGAGCCCCCTCATCCCCCGCCATCCCCCGGCGGTACAGTTCATTCAGATAATCCTCAATCGTATTCCGTTTCTTAGCCATGGGCAAAGCTTATCTCATCTCCCTGGTGGAGGTCAAACAAAATCAGCTCATACCAGTACAGATAGCACCAATATCTAGAACACTACTTCATTTTTC